>DASQNN010000039.1:0-9843 GCA_035644955.1 Nodosilinea sp.
CACATCGTCAAACTGAGGCCTATTTAAATGGTCAAGCAGCTGGTCAAATTCGGGATGCTGAGTTACTGAAGCCCCCAGCAATCCCAGGCGGCTGGTGACGGCGAGCCCCCGCTCAATGGCGGGCAGCAGCGACGATTCTAGACTGGCGTGGCGAAAGGGCAGGGTGAGGTAGCTGGCCAGGCAAAAGCGGCACATCTCTGGGCAGCTGCGCACCACCTCCACCATAAAGATGTTTTCCCAGGCGGCGTGGGGGGTGACGACCGTAGAGGCCGAGAGCACATTGCCCCGGTAGGTCTGCTTTTGCACCGTGGCGGGGATGTCGGCGGCCACCGGCGCGATCGCCCGTACCCCCCCGGTAGGGCCATCGTAGGTAACGGCGTAGAGCGAGGGCACGTAGACCCCCGGCACCGCCGCCAGGTGGCGCAGGGTTTCTGCACGGCTGGCGTTTTTTAGCTCGACTAGGGCATTACAAAAGTCATCCAATAGGGTTTCGCCATCGCCGAGCAGCACCACGTCAAAGAACTCGGCGAAGGGCTCGGGGTTGGCGGTGAGCACCGGCCCCCCGCCAAAGACCAGGGGATGAGCGTCGGTGCGATCGCCTGCCATCAGCGGAATATCGAGCTGCTCTAGCAGGGTGAGCAGGTTGACGTAGTCGAGCTCCCAGGATATGGAGAAGCCCAGCACATCAATGGCCGCTGGCAGCGGCTCGTGGCCATCGGTAAACAGCCGACTGACGCTGAGGTCGGCCCGACGGGCCAGGGTGGCCCACACCACCTGATAGCCCAGGCTAGTGATGCCCACGGTATACTCGTTGGGAAAGGCGAACACCACCGCCAGCGCCCCGTCCTGGGGGTTGGCAGGCTCAAACAGTAGGGTTTCGGCTTGAAGGGGAAGAGAGGTCACAGGCGGCGCTGAAAGAAAGCGTGAAAGGTACAGGCCTCTCCAGTGTAGTCAGTAAGTGAAATCAGTAGAGGCTTGGTCACCCTAAGCCCAGGCGGCAGCAGGCCAAAATCAGTGATCTCCCAGAGGTGAGCCAGGCCGCTTTATCAGGACCCAGCCTGCCGTGGCCGCAAATGCTCCACACCGATCCCCAAATCCAGAGAGAAGACATTTTTGCTGACAGAAGCCGCGCTCAGATCAGTTGATTTGCGCAGGCGGTAGGGTTTTCTTCAAGAAGATGTCGTAAAAGCACGGTGTCGAGGGAAGGAGTATAAACCTACGATTAGGACAACGCGATCTACCTAGCCATCTCACCGTGATCACAACCCCCTAGATGCACCCGCAGTAGCCCTGCGGTTTCGGCCTATGACGTCCTCGATTCCTCCCATGCGCCCCACCTATATTCTTGCCGACGAAACTACCGTCAGCATTCCTCGCGATCCCTCTCTACTGGCGCAGGCCGAGCGCATTGCCCAGGGCTACCAAGAGTGCCAGACGGCGGAGGCCGCCCAGTGGCTGAAGCAGGGATTGGCCCATCTGCGCAAGGGGCAGTACACCCCGGCCCTAGCCCTGTTGCAGCAGGCACTCCAGAGCTACCGCAACCTGGGTGACAAAGAGCGTCAGGCCAAGGTGCTGCTTACCCTGGCCCAACTGTACTACCGGGTGGCCGACTACCTGTGGGCGGCAGACTACGGGCGGCAGTGCCTGCGGCTGGCTCACGATCTGGGCGACGAGGCGCTGATTCAGCAAACCCTGGGCCACCTGGGCAACAGCTACCGCCACCTGGGCGACCTGCAGCGGGCGCTAGATTACATGGGCCAGAGCCTGACGGTGGCTAAAAAAATCGGCGATCGCCCGGGCGAAATGCGATCGCTCAACAACCTGGCCATGGTCTACCGGGCCAAGGGCCTCACTCGCCAGGCCGCGACCCTCTACGAAGCCAGCCTGATGATGGCTACCACCCTGGGCGATCGCAGTACTAAGCTCCAAATTTTGCAAAACCTGGGCAACACCTACCTCACTTTGCGGGAGTATGCCCAGGCTATCGACTGCTACGAGCGCTTTTTGGTCGTCAGCGAAAACAGTACCGGGGCCGCCGACAACCGCACCATCCGTCGCACGCTCACCCAGCTCACCCTGGCCAGCATTGCCATGGGTGACCACAACCGGGCGATCGTCCACCTTCAGCACCACCTGTCGATTGCCTGCGCCCTGGGCGACACCCGGGGGGCCGCCGTTTTGATCGATGACCTCAAGCGCAGCTACGTCGCCCTCAGCGAAGCGCGGGTAGCGCCCCTGCGACCCGACCTGCCGTCGGTTTAATGTCCTTTTGTGGTGCATTTGCCGCTTGTGATGTACTGCTGCGCGTTGGCAGAGCCTCGCCTGAGCGTTATGCACCCTAGGTCACTCATCTACCATTAACGATAAAGGGGACGCTGATGCAGCGTCCCCTTTATTAATTACAGTGTGGCTCTTATCAGGATGGCGCGATCGCCTACTTCCAGTTGGCCGCCACCATCTCAGCCAGGTCAACCACGCGCTGGCTGTAGCCCCACTCGTTGTCGTACCAGGCCACCACTTTCACCATGTCGCCGCCCATCACCATGGTCAGGCTGGAGTCAACAATGGAAGACTCGTCGGTCTTGCGGTAGTCAATGGAGACCAGAGGCAGGTCGCTGTAGGCCAGAATGCCCTTCATGGGGCCTTCGGCGGCGGACTTTAGCACCTGGTTAACCTGGTCAGCGATCGCGGGCGTTTCAACCTGTACCACCAGGTCCACCACCGACACGTTGGGGGTGGGCACCCGCAGGGCGATGCCGTTTAGCTTGCCCGCCATTTCAGGGATCACCAGGGCCACGGCCTGGGCAGCACCGGTGGTGGTGGGCACAATGTTGAGGGCGGCGGCACGAGCCCGGCGCAGGTCGCGGTGGCTGGCGTCGAGCAGACGCTGGTCGCCGGTATAGCTGTGGGTGGTGGTCATCGTGCCCTTGATGATGCCGAAGTTGTCGTTGAGCACCTTCACCACCGGGGCCAGGCAGTTGGTGGTACAGCTGGCGTTGCTGACCACGTTGTGCCGGTCGTGGGTGTAGTCTTGGTGGTTCACACCCATCACGTAGGTACCGATGCCGCCGCCCTTGCCAGGCGCGGTGATTAGCACTTTCTTAGCACCGGCTTCGATGTGGCGAGAGGCACCCTCTTCGCTCACAAACACCCCGGTAGACTCAATCACCAGGTCGATGTCCCAGGCGGACCAGGGCAGGTTGTTGGGGTTGCGATCGGAGTAGCATTTGATCGTCTTGCCGTTGACGATCAGCGTGTCTTCGCCGGCGCTGACGTCGGCATCGAGGCGACCCAACATCGAGTCATACTTCAGCAGGTGCGAGTTGGTCTTGGGGTCGGACGTATCATTGATAGCCACCACCTCAAGCTGGCTGTTTTCGCGCGTCAACCAGCAGCGCAGAAAATTACGACCAATGCGGCCAAAACCATTAATTGCTACTCTAACCACTGCGTTTAACCCTCTGTTGTAGTCGACTAGGTATCTATTCTTAGACGACACCATAATATCGCAAAGCATGATCCACTTTATAGTGGCTGACCATTGAACTGAATCTATCTATTTTCCACAAAAGCCGTAATTAATCTATACATCTACCACTGGGCACCCCAGCGCTCGCGGCCCCTGGGGATCACGCCGAAGCAACGGCATAAGTATTTCTACTCCGTTAGGTTGATTTTCATAGAAAATTGCTATGCCGTTCTGACGGACTCCATATATATACCGTCGTTCTATAGACCTACCCCTGGGGTCTGGGTATAGATAAAAGTTCAGCTTAAGAATAGGTAAACCCCAAGCTTAGCAAGCCCCTTAGGCGCAGCTCTCCCTGGAGAGCGATCGCCCCCTTGCCCTTGTTAAGGGCCTGAAAGCCCGGGCGACGGCGACTCAGAGGGGCTAATGCTGATGTTTAGGCCAATCTGGCAATTCTTGCTATGATTACGCCTGACACTTGGTGTGGTGTGGTGTTCTAAGGAGTGTAACGATGCCGATTTCCGTAGATTTTACCGGCAGGCCCTTTCATTTCATTGGGATAGGGGGCATTGGCATGTCGGCGTTGGCCTACATCCTGACCAAGCGCAACCTGCCAGTATCGGGGTCTGACCTGCGCCTAACCCACATTACCCGCCGCCTGCAAGAGGCCGGGGCCCACATCTTTTGGCAGCAAGAGGCCGCCAACCTGAGCTATTTCCCCAGCGCTAAACCCACCCTGACCACCGCCGACCGGAGCGGTTCCGGAGCGTTGGCCGTAGAGTCTAAGTCTGCCGCCACGACCTCAGACGCAACCCCTCAGGTGGTTTGTTCCACCGCGATCGATACCCGCAACCCTGAGTACCAGGCTGCCCTAGAGCTAGGCTGCCCCATTTTGCACCGCTCCGATCTGCTGGCGGCGCTTATTCGCGAGTACAGCAGCATTGCCGTCGCCGGCACCCACGGCAAAACCACCACCAGCAGCATGATTGGCCATCTGCTGCTAACCGCCAATCTCGACCCCACCATTGTGGTGGGTGGTGAAGTGTCCACCTGGGGCGGCAATGCCCGCCTGGGTCAGGGCCCCTACCTGGTGGCCGAGGCCGATGAGTCGGACGGCACCCTGGCTAAACTGTCGGCCAGCATTGGGGTGGTGACCAATATTGAGCTTGACCACACCGACCACTACCACGATCTGGCGCAGGTGGTCGCCACGTTCCAAACCTTTCAGCGTCAGTGCGGGCTGCTGGTAGCCAGTGCCGACTGTGAGGTGGTGCGCACCAGCCTTAACCCCGATGTAACCTACAGCCTAGACCCCGCCACCGGCGCAACCTACTACGTCACCGATGTGCAGTTTGGGGCCGATGGCACCTCTGCCCTGGTCTGGGAAGAGGGCCAGCGGTTGGGGCGGCTGCACCTGCGGGTGCTGGGCTGCCATAACCTCAGCAATGCCCTGGCGGCTGTGGCGGTGGGGCGGCATTTGGGCGTGGCCTTTAGCACCATCGCCGCTAGCCTAGAAGAGTTTTGTGGGGCGCGTCGCCGGTTCGAGCACCGGGGCAGCTACAGCGGCATTCAGTTTTTTGACGACTATGCCCACCACCCCAGTGAGATTCGAGCAACGCTGGCAGCGGCCCGCATCAAAGCTGACCAATCGCTGGCGGTCAACGTGGCCGACAGCCGTCACCACGAGGGCCGCCGGGTGGTGGCGGTGTTTCAGCCCCACCGCTTTAGCCGTACGGCGGCGCTGCTGAAGGACTTTACCAATGCCTTTGGCGATGCCGACCAGGTGATTATGGCCGATATCTACAGCGCTGGCGAGAGCAATACTTTTGGGGTTTCGGGGCGTCAGCTGGCGGATGCGGTGGCCGATTCGCACCCTCGGGTCTTTTATGGCCACACCCTGGACGACATTCAGGCAGCCCTGGCCCACAGTCTGCGGCCCGGCGACCTGGTGATGTTTATGGGGGCGGGCAACCTCAATCAAATCATTCCCCAGGTGATGGCCTACTACGCCGATGCCGAGGTGCCCTCGCTCCAGGAGGCTTGCTAAGGGTAGCGCTGGCCATTGCGCTTAGGACACCGGCCCCTACCACTGGCCAGAACTGGGGCCGCACAATGGCGTATAACCATCGCGACCGGAGGATAGGAAATGTCCTAACCGTTCTGGCGATGGCTATAACGGCAGCCCCGACAAATTTGGCTAGCATGGGGAACGACTGTTGAGAACTGGGGCCATGAACCAAACCCTTGGGGTTGTACCCCACCTTGCCTGCTTGAAACCACAGGTATCGCTTCAGCCATTGACCACCTTTCGGGTGGGTGGCCCGGCGGAATGGTTGGCGATGCCGCGCCACCAGGGCGAGTTTGAGCAGGTTTTAGACTGGGCGATCGCCGCTGGTCTTCAAATCACCCCCCTGGGGGCCGGGTCGAATCTGCTGATCAGCGATCGCGGCATACCCGGCCTGGTGCTCTGCACGCGCCGCTGGCGCGGCACCCGCTTTGACGAGGCGGGGCGGATCACCGTAGCCGCTGGCGAACCCCTGCCCACCCTGGCCTGGAGAGCCGCCAAGCAGGGCTGTCGCGGTCTGGAGTGGGCGGTGGGCATTCCGGGCACCGTGGGCGGGGCGGTGGTCATGAATGCCGGCGCCCACGGCGGCTGCACGGCGGATGTGCTGACCTCCGCGATCGTTCTCGACCCCAAAGAGGGCCTCGTTCAGCTTACCCCTGCCGATCTGGGGTTTCAGTATCGCACCTCAATTCTGCAAGGGGGGCGGCGAGTGGTGCTAGAGGCCACCTTTCAACTCGAACCGAACCACAGCCCGGCGGTGGTGGTGGCCGATACCCTGGAGGGGTTAAACCAGCGCCGAACCACCCAGCCCTACGATCTGCCTAACTGCGGCAGCGTATTTCGCAACCCCTACCCCTACACCGCTGGCTCTCTGATTGAGCAAACCGGTCTAAAGGGCTACCGCCTGGGCAATGCCCAGGTATCTGAGCGCCACGCCAACTTCATCGTGAATTTGGGCGGGGCCACCGCGACGGATATTCGCCGCCTCATTCACCATGTGCAGAATGAGGTAGAAGCCCGCTGGGCGGTGCGGCTCCAGCCCGAGGTCAAGTTTATCGGCGAGTTTGCGAACGGCTAGGGGGCTTCGGCTGAGGTTTTTGGCTTAAAATCTGGCGTTGCTGGATGTAGATATGAATCAAAACTGCAACGTCTCTTGTAGGGGCAAACGGCCGTTTGCCCGTACCCAAATTCATGCTTGATACGAAATCCGCACTGAGAAACCCCGGTGCAAAACAGGGATTTTGTAGGGGCATTGCAGTGCAATGCCCCTACAAACCGGGTGTAACTAAATAGAATTCGGCATTCAATTCAGCAACACCAAAATCCTTGGCTTGAGATCAAGGATTCAGTAACGTGGGATAGCCGTCTCGGCTGTCCACGGTCAGGCAGGATGCCCAACCTGCAAAACGAGATTGAATAAATTCCTGTTCCCTAAGCATCTTTGGCAAAGCGATCGATCGCCATCGCGGTGATCACCGGGTCGGCCTCACCCACCACCGCCTCGGCAAACCGCTGGGCCACGGGCGGCAGGTACACAAAGGGGGCGCTAAACCCAGCCATCATGTGCAGCCCCTCTATGCCCGGCAGGGCACCCACCAGCGGCAGCCCGTCGCGGCTAAAGCTGACCCGGCAGCGCCGCCAGGTGCCAGGCACCTCAGCTAGAGCCGGAATTTGGGCAGTCAAGGCGGCGCGAATGGTGCGATCGCTCTCCGTTTCATCCAGATCGGCATCCAGATCGGTCAGGGTGCGGCTGATTTGGCCCAGGCACAGGTGGCCGTCTAAAAACTGAATCGCCCCGCTGTCGAGAATGGGGGGTGTTACCTCGTGGCCGGGCTGATCCCAGACGGGGTCGGTGTCGGGCTGGCTGGCCTTGGCCTCCAGAACAAAGCGCTGGGTCTGGGCCGGCATAATCAGGGCGCGCAGCGTGAGATCAAGCGGTGGCGTTTCGATCAGCTCGGCGTGGGTGTAGTAGAGCGGTACCTTGACCTCGGCCTGGTGCAGCAGCGCCCGGCTAAAGGCCCCAGCGGCCACCAAAACATGCTTGGCGGGGTAAGCCTGCTCGGCGGTGAGCAGGCCCGTAACTCGATTTTTAATGCGAACCAGATCGACTACGGAGGCGATGATCTGAGTGCCGCCCAGGCGCTGAAAGGCCTGGTTATAGGCACTCACCAGGGCAGCGGGGGAGACATGGCCGTGGCGGACGGTGAAGGCCCCAGCGATCGCATCCCCGTTCAGCAGCGGCTCTAGCGCCTGGGCCTCGGTAGCCGAAATGAACTGGGGCGGCGTTGCACAGTTGGCATAGGGTTCTGCGGCAGTCTGTGGATCACCATCTGCCGCCAGCGTCAGCAGCAGGTCTAGCTCTCGAAACTGGGTATCACCCGCCAGTTCATCACTGAGCTGGCGGTGCTTGGCAATGCCCTCCTCGGCCAGCTGCTGAGTTAGGGCGGTATTCCCCGACCAGTAGGGAATGCCGCCGTAGCTGTAGCGGGTGGCGTTGCCGGGTTCGAGGGCGCGATCGAGCAGCAGCACCGAAAGCCCGCATCGGGCCAGTTCGTAGCTCACGGCTGCCCCCACCAGGCCGTTGCCGACCACAATCCAGTCAAAGGTTTGCATAACAACAATAAAGGTTTGGGGTATCGGGTTTAGGGTTTAAGGAAAGAGCAGGTTCCCCACCTGAAACCATAGACCCTACACCTTGAACCCCTATGCGTAGACCTGCCCTAGAATAATCCGCAGGCGATCGTAGTCATCTTTTAAGAACACGCTCAGGGTGCGCCCGGCCTGCACCAGCCAGGGGCGATCGAGCTTGCGCAGCTGGTAGCCCTGGCGCAGCACCGCCGCCACCAGGCTATCGACCGGGGCGCTGCCCATGGCCAGCAGCGTTCTTAAAAAGTCGAGCTGCTCGGTAAACTCAACGACGGCGTCTGAGGTGCAGCGGTACACCGCCTGGTGCACCTGGGGTGGACGCGGCGGCAGGTGCTGAAACAGGGGCCCCAGGGGCTGCCCGGCCAGGTCGGGGGCGCGAAACCCCACGATCGCGGCCTTGAACTCGGTTTTGAGCATGGCAAAAATCTGGGGCTGCTGCTGGCGCAGGTCTTCGAGCGACAGCCCAAGCGCCCGCGCCCGGTGGACCGAGTCGATGGGGCTGGTGGTGGCGTGGTACACCACACCGTAGACTGTGTTGGCCGACTCTTCATCCACGGCGGTGACCCAGCTGCCAAAGGGGGGCATGGCCGAAAAGGCCAGCGCCTCTGGCTCTAGGCACTGGGCCAAAAACTCCGTGGTCGCCGTCTCGATCACCTCGGCGATGTGGTCGGGCTGCCGCGCCTGAGCCAGGGTTTGAGGCAGGGGTAACCGCATGGCCTAGCTCCGCCGCTTGCCAGAGCTGACTGGCTCCAGCTCTGACATTTCAAAGGTAATCAGCTTATCCCAGTTGCCGCCTTCAAACAGCACCGCTACCTTGCCGTCGGTAATGCGCTGCACCAGGCCCTGAAAACCGTAGTAGGTATCGTTGACGTTGATGACCGTAACCGGAGCTCCAGGAAAAATCATGGTAACTAATGCTTTTGATCTGCCCCTACAGTTTAAGGCAATGTGCTGAACTGGCCTATTGTCTCTAAGCTGATTGCCAGCTAATACCAATCGTCCATGCCGCTGGCGCGGCACCCCCAACGATAAAAATCTATTTTTAGAGCAAGTCCGAGTTCAAAACCCCCAGATCAAAACAGATATCCCGTAGGGGCAAATGGTCGTTTGCCCTCAACCAATCCTGGTTGCCTACCACCGATTTAACCGGGCGAATGCCATAGAGCCTCTGGCTCGGCTACGCCTACGCCCCTACGGTTTGGCCTTTTGGAAATCGGGGTTATGTGATTCGGATTTAGTATAAGTCGCTAGTCGGTCACTAGATGGGTCGATAAGAGCGTCGCAGCAGAGTCAGGCCAACGGTTCTAACTGGAGGTGCACAAGCGGTATCTCCCAGCCTGGCAGCCGCTGGTGTGGGCAGTGGTCACATCATCGTCACAAAGCCGTCATGTCGCTGCCACGATCGCCCCGTAGGGTGACAACCCAAGGAGCCCAATGGTGGGTGCCTGGTGCAAACCGCCTCCGTGACGTTTGCACCTGATGATATGCGAGGACAATCGCTATGAAACCGTCAACATTGCTCAAGAGCCTGCTAGCTGCCACCCTGATTTTGGGTGCCCCAGCGGCTGCGATCGCCCAAGCGCAAGAGACTGCCGCCCCGACCCAAATCGAGGTGTCTGAGGGCCAAATCGATCGTTTTGTCAGCGCCTATCTGGCGATTCAA
>DASQNN010000040.1:0-4776 GCA_035644955.1 Nodosilinea sp.
GTGGCGATCGCTCAAGGGCCAAAACCGCTGGCGATCGCCGCCGATGCCCTCTCCTTTGGCTACCCCGACCAGCCCGCGGTGTTGAGCGAAGTCACCCTCACCGTGCAGGAGGGCGATCGCGTCGGCATCATTGGCCACAACGGCTGCGGCAAAACCACCCTGTTCATGCTGCTGTGCGGCGTCCTTGCCCCCGCCACCGGAGCCATTCATCTGTTTGGCGAACCCCTCAAACCCGGCCAGTTTCGCCCCGAAGTTGGCCTGCTCTTCCAAGACCCCGACGACCAGCTCTTCTCCGCCTCCGTGCGCGACGACCTCGCCTTTGGCCCCCAAAATATGGGGCTTGACCCCAGTGAAGTCGCCGCCCGCGTCACCCAAGCCGCCGACATGGCCGGCATTACCCACCTGCTCGATCGCCTGCCCCACCACCTCTCCGGCGGCGAAAAGCAAATGGTCGCGATCGCCGGCCTCCTCGCCATGACCCCTCAAATCATCCTCTACGACGAACCCACCGCCAGCCTCGACCTCCGCACCCGCCGCCGCCTGATTCGCTTTCTGCAAAACTCCACCGAAACCGTGCTGATCTCATCCCACGACCTAGAGTTTGTGCTGGAGGTGTGCGATCGCGTCATCCTGATCGACGAAGGCCGCATCATCGCCGACGGCTGCCCCCGCGAGATCATGGGCGATCAGGCCCTCATGGAAACCCACGGCCTGGAGAAACCCCACTCGTTGAGCCCCCACGTCGAGTCGCATCATGGTAGGGAGTAGGGGAGTGGGAGGGTAGGGGAGTGGGAGAGTGGATGGGTAGGGGAGAGGATGAGGAAGGGGGCGATCGGGGGTAGGAACCTCAGGGTTGAGTGTTGCCTACAGATTGCTTGGCAGAACAGGGGTTTAAACCGATGATCGGCCAGTCCTTTCCGTGAGGTCCAGGACGACGGAACGTCCTGGTCGACGGGGGTCTGGGGCCTGCGAAATGGCCCCAGCGGTAGATTGGGCTCTTGAACCCGATTGTGCGCCGCTCCCAGGGGTCTAGGCTCCCAAAAGATTTGCCTGATTCATGCTGGGAGAATGGTGGGCAGTGCCCACCCTACGAGCTGCAAAGGCGGGAGAGGCTGCATTGGGCGAACGCCGTTCGCCCCTACAAATTATTGGCGCTGTAGGGCTCAAACGCAGAACAATCACCCTTCTTCACCGTAATCACCGTCTTCACCCCACCCCGGCGAGTGTAATCGCCAATCACCCGCAACCCCTGCGGCTGCAACTCCTCCCACAGGCGATCGGCAATCTGGTTCGCCACCGTTTCGTGGCTCACCCGCTGATCGCGAAACCCATTGATATAGAGCTTAAACGCCTTCAACTCCACCACCCACGGCCCCGGGCAATAGTCCACCACAATTGTGCCAAAGTCTGGATAGCCCGATCGCGGGCACAGCGCCGTAAACTCCGGGTGCTCCAGGTGAATGGTGTAGACATTCTCCGAGGGGTTGGGCCACTTTTCGAGCGGTTCAACCGTGGCCTGAAGAATGGCGCGATCGCCGTACTGAGAAGTCGAAGCTGAAGCAGTGGTCATGGGAAAAGGGGAAATATATAGACAAGTGGATGAGTGTCGGCTGCTAGTCTTTGGGTAATGTAACGTTTTTCAAGGTTTGCTAACCAAGGAGCGGTAGGCGATCGCCCCTAGATGGATTAGCTGCGGCAAAAGTTCCCGATGGGCGTCTTAACCAAAGGGATTCCTATCGCTTAACCAAAACTTCATACTTCTTCCTTAACACCCCTGGCCCTGCCAAAAACCCCGTGATAAGTTCACCAAACGTTGGCGGTAGTTTTTGTAGCACCCTTGTAGTGCTGCTGCCCCAGCGCCATCGGAAGACGCTTTTTCAGGAGAAGAAACCATGACGATTTACCGTAAGCTTGCCCTCGCTGCCGGTAGTCTGACCCTAGCTGGCCTCGCCCTCGGGTTGCCCGCTCAAGCCGAAGACAACAAAGTTGAAACCGTTGCCGCCGAAACCGAAACCGTTGCCCCCACGGTTGACGTAGACGCGATCGAAGCCGAACTCGACGCTGAGCAAGACGCCGCGATCGAAGCTGCTACCCCTGATGCGGTTACTGAAGAAACCACCGAAGCCACTGACCTAACCACCGAAGAAACCACCGAAGCCACCGACCTGGTGGAAGACGAAACCACCGAAGCCACCGACGTAGTGGAAGACGAAACCACCGAGGCCACTGACCTAACCAACGAAGAAACTACTGAAGCCACCGACGTGGTAGAAGACGAAACCACCGTCGAGATGACCACCGAAGAAGCTACCGAAATCCTCGAAGAAGCCCTAGAGCCCACTGTCGAGCCTACCCCCGGTAGCTAGACTTCAGCTAATGGGGGCTAGAGCCGCTGCTTGACCCACCCAAGGGCCTCCTCGCGGCTGCTCACTAGCCCCTCCGCCTGGGCCAGGTGAACGGCCTCTAACAGTTCACCAATTTTAGGACCTGGTTTAAGGGCAAGCCCTTGCACCAGGTCCTTGCCGGTTACTAGGGGTTGGGGGTGAGCCACCGGATCGTTGGGGGTGAGGTAGCGCTCTACCAAGGGCAATACCAGCGCCTCGGGCACCCCGTAGGCCAGGCTCAGCAGAGCCACGCCCCCAAACCCAGCCCCCGCAATTTTGAACAGCTGGTACTGCTGGCCGGGGGGCAGCGGTGTTGGGCCCTGGTGCTGGTGCAGGTACTGCCAGCCCTTGAGAATGCTCAGCACCGCCTGCTGCTCGGCGCGGCTGTATTTAAGTCGGACCAGGCTAGTCTCTGCGCTGGCTAGGTCGGGGGGCAACAGCTGACTGAGCTTGGTCGCCTTGAGCCAGCTGCGGTGCAGACCGGGGGTGGTCTGCTCTTTCACCCAGCTGTGCAGCAGCTGGGAAAACTCTGGCCAGCGCTCGTGGTACTGGGCCGCCAGCTGGTCTAGGGTAGCCAGGCAGTCTAGATGGGAGCGATCGACCTCGGGCAGCCAGGTTTGCAGCAGGCCGTCTTGCCAGGCCAGCCCCAGCAGGGCCGACCCCTCGGGGTGGCTGAGCAGGCAGTCTAGCTCGCCGCGCACCCGTTCGGCGGCCATGCGCCCCAGAGCCGGGGCCAGACTGCGAATCATTTGCTGGGTGGCGGGGTCGAGGCTAAAGCCCAGCTGGGCCGCCTGGCGATAGGCCCGCAGCAGCCGCAGGGGGTCGTCTTCCAGGTTTTCGGCGGCGACCATGCAGAGGGTTTTGCGCTCTAGGTCGGCGCAGCCATCGAGGGGGTCGAGCAGGGTTTCGCTGTGGGGACTGTAGGCGATCGCATTGATCGTAAAGTCGCGCCGGTGCAGGTCTGAGTAGATGGTCGGCCCCACCTGCTGGGCAAAGTCAACGGTGGCATGGGGAAACACTACCCGCGCAATCTGGTGGTCGGCATCGAGCACCACAAAGCCGGCGCTGTACTGCTTAGCAATGCCCTGGGCCGTGGCGATCGCCCGTTCGGGCAGCACAAAGTCGAGGTCTAGGTAATCGGCTTGACGACGCAGCAGCGCGTCCCTGACACTTCCCCCTACCAAGTAGGCTTGCTGTGGCAGTAGCGACACGCTGAAGGGCCAGGTTTTTGGCGAAAGCGCCGATTGTTCAGTAGCCACTGCAAGGGAAATTGGCGATAGCGTTGGATTCAATGAACCCTCATTTCTTTCATTACAACAGGGTTTTTCAGTCTTGACACCCTGGCCCGCAGAGAACAGCCGAAAACCTCACCTAAGGTTTTCATTTTGCAACATCTGGGTTGGGCCGCCCGGGACAGTCAAAAAACTTGAGCTAGACTACCAGAAAACGCATCCCCTTTACCGCCTCAGCCCTTGGCTGGCCCTTTACCGCCTAAAGAATGACGGCCATTCAGCCAGGGGCTGGCTAGACTGGAGATGTCGGCCTTGACCTTACCGTGTTCCTGCCGGGGGCGTGCTATGTGCATTTGTGTAAACTGCCACTACGTCGATCGCTGCTCCACCTACCACGCCGTGGAGGAGCTGCACGAACAACTCCATTTGACCGATTTCCCTAGCTTTGAGGCGGTGAATCCGACCATCAATGCTAACCTACGCGTCGTTGGGGACGTGGTTGAAAAGGAGTTTGATGTAGTTGGCTGCGACAGCTTTGTCAAAGAACAGGGCAAATGGGCCAAGCTGCGCCCCGGTGAGTTGGTGCCCACCTAGAGTGCGGGTACATAGGCGGGAAATCACCGGGTAACGGCATGAATTGGTAGGGGCAAACGGTTGTTTGCCCTTTAGGCGATATTGAGTAGTTCTCATGCCCATTGTTCAGCATCCCCGATTCAAAAATTTCCTTGACTACTCTGTGCGTTAACCTCGCTTGCCCCCAGCCTGACAATTCGGACGATGCGATCGCCTGTGCCACCTGTGGCCAGCCCCTGCAAGTAGCGGACCGCTACCGCTGCCAGAGTTCGTTGGGACAGGGTGGCTTCGGCCGTACTTACCTGGCGGTGGACGAGGGCATTCCACCCTTGCTTTGCGTCGTCAAGCAGATGGCCCCAGGGGCAGACCACCACCCCGAGGCCCGTGCTGCCCAAACAAAGCGCTTTCACCGCGAGGCCGAGCGCCTAGCCACCCTGGGCCAGCACCCCCAAATTCCGGCGCTGCTGGATGTAGTCGACAACGCCCAGGGCCAATTCTTGGTGCAGGACTACGTCCCCGGCCCCAACCTCGACCAGCTCAGGCAGCGATCTCCCGATGATGGTGAGGCTCTGGTGCAGCGAGTGCTC
>DASQNN010000041.1:0-1533 GCA_035644955.1 Nodosilinea sp.
GACTGTTGTCAGCCCTATCTGGTTGGCAAGGCCGCAGCGCCCACGGCAGAGGCGCTGATGCGATCGCGCTACACCGCCTACCACCAGGGCCACATTGACTACCTGATTGCCACTCACCACCCGACCCAGCGGTATGGGGGCCAGCGGGCGGCCATTTCGCAGAGCGTGGCCAACACCACCTGGTTGGGCCTGCGGGTGCTGGCCACCGAGGCGGGCCAGGTCACCGATCGCCAAGGGGTGGTGGAGTTTGTAGCCTACTACGAAGATCCACGACCGGGGCAGGTGCACGAGCGATCGCGGTTTGTGCGGCAAAAAGAGCGCTGGTTCTACGTCGATGGCGACGCCCTGCCACCCCTGGTACCCAAGCGCAGCGACCCCTGCTGGTGCGGCAGCGGTAAAAGATACAAGGGTTGCCACGGGCAGTAGGGGCCTACCGCCCTTCCCGTAATGTTCAAGAAGCAACGTTTAAGAATTACGAGAAACTTTGGTGATCGGAGGGCAGCTCGGCCCATACTCAGGGCAACTCGTCCTCAGATCGACCGGCCCAGCCATGCCAGATTCTGACCAGCTTCCGCCCCCTGTTCCCCAGGTTGACCCCCAATCTGACTCCCAGCCTGACTCCCAGCCTGACCCTAAGGTAGTGCTTTCTCCCGAGGCGATCGCCCGCGTGCAAGAGGGCATCGCGATTTCTCAAAACCCCCTCGTGCGTCAGTACATCGCCAACGATCTGGCTGAGCTAAGCGCGATCGCGGCGGGCACCGCCGACCAGCGGGTGGGTGGTCGGCTGCGGCGCTGGACGATGCGCCGCCTGATCAAAAGCTTTTTTCGAGTGCGCATTGAGAACCCGGAGAATATACCTACCGAGCCCAACGTGCTGACGGCCAACCATCTCAGCCATCTGGACCCATTTTTGCTGCTGGCCTTTTGCCCGCCCTATCCCTACTACTACATTCTGGGCGACGCCCGCACCCTGTACAACAAGCATTGGAAGCGCTGGCTGATCGGCTGGGCCGGCGGCGTTATCCCTCTGGAGCGCTGGTGGAAGGAAGAAATGGCTGTCATGGCCGCCGCCGACAACGGCCGTGACGACCTCGCCTCCCTGGCCACTGACATTCGTGACCATGTGCCCAACGGCAGCTCCATTCAGCAAATGCGGCAGATCGATCAGGCGGTGCAGGCGCTGTTGTCCCGGGGCGACGGCATTATGCTATTTCCCGAAGGCCGTCTGGGCGAGCAGGAAGGGCAAATGCACCTGCCCCTCAAGCGGGGCACCGTGCTCTACGCCATGCGATCGGGGGTGCCCATTTATCCAGTGGTCATTATTGGCACCAAAACCCTTTATTTTCGCAAGCGGCTCACCCTGCGGTTTGGGCCACCGGTGCAGGTAGCCCACCAAACTCGGCCCAGACGGGTCGATATTGACGCCGCCCTAGCCGACCTCGAACAGGCGTTTAAGGCCCTGCTGCCCCCCAACTATCAGGAGCCCCAGGGGCCAAAGCTGCTCAGCGACTGGCTCAACCACCTGTTTTGGTA
>DASQNN010000042.1:0-4263 GCA_035644955.1 Nodosilinea sp.
GGCTTCAGCTGTGTCTAGATCGCCCAGGTTGAGATAGGTATGGCCCAAAAGCTGCACAAAAAAAGCGTGGCGACCGCTTTTGCCTTGGCCTCGAACTTGCTCGATGACACAATCCGCTAGAGGTTTTGCAGCCGTCTGCTCTCCCTGATAGGACCGAACTCGAGCGAGGCAGGTGGTGGCTTTGTCGGCCCAGGGCTGATGACGGGTGCCGGTGGCCATGGTGATCACCTGGCTAAACCAGGTGGTAGCCGCATCGAGATTCCATAGATCTAGGTGGTAAAGCCCCAGGCTGAGCTGAGAATCGACCACCAGCATGGTGAGGTAGTAGCAGCGGTGGATTTCGGGATTGGGGGCTTCAGCGTGCAGACAGGTTTGGGCGATCGCCATGGCGCTCTGCTGACAGGCGATCCTATCCCCCAACCGCCCCTGCTGTCAGAGCGGCTGCAAAACCTGATGGAAGACATCACGGCGCTGACTCACCACAATCAACAGGTCAGGTTCAGTGTGGCGGTTAACTATGGCGGACGCCAAGAGCTGGTCGGTGCGGCCAGAGCGATCGCCCAGCAGGTCGCCAAGGGCGAGCTGTCTTTAGATGCCGTAGACGAAACCACTCTAGCTCGCGCGCTGCTCACCCACTCCCTGCCTGACCCCGACTTGCTAATTCGCACCAGCGGTGAACAGCGGCTAAGCAACTTTTTGCCCTGGCAGTTGGCCTATACCGAGCTGTACTTTACCGACCTGCTGTGGCCCGAGTTCGATCGCGTCGCTTTTTACCAAGCCTTGCGGTGGTACCAAAACCGCCAGCGCCGCTTTGGCGGCTTAACTACAACTTCCACCGCCCAGGGATTGTAGCCTCAGAAAAACGGATCGGCGGCTAGAACCGGGCGCACTGGTCTTCTTTGTTGCCCCGCACCATGTTGCCGTTGCCGCTGAGGGTGGGGCGGTTTTCTTTGCACTGCAAGTTGCCGTCGATGCGGTTGCTAAAGACCCGCAGGCCGCCTTCGTTTTTAAAGGCTTGCAGATTGCCGCCAATGGTATTGCCCTGGCTGAGCAGTGATCGCAGATTTTCCTCAAATTGCAGATCGCCGCCAATGCGGGTATCGGCCACCATCGCCCCACCCGACTGCTTGATCTGGATGTTGCCACCCACGGTAGAGCGGTTGTTAACCGTGACCTGAGCTGCGTTTTCGGCCTGAATGTTGCCATCTACGCGCACGCCGCGAGCCAGCAATACCGCCCCTGACTCAACCTTGATATTGCCCTCTACACGGGTGCCGTTGAGGGTGCAGGTGGCACCGCTGGGCACCCGCAGGTTGTCTACGGTGGTGTTGCCCAGGTTGCCCCGGCAGGTAAACTCATCGGCGCGGCTGGGGGCGGTGAGCGCAATAACGCTAGACAGCCCAATTACGCCCGCCAAAAAAATCTTTGCGGCTTTCATCAATGCCCTTCCTCAATGTAGTGTGCTATGCAAACTACACCGAAAGACGCAGATCTTGAGGCTTTTGTTGCCCAACCAACAGGTGAGCCAAATCTAGTCAACGACCTGGACTCACCCATGGGGCAATGGCTAGGGGGAATGGTCAGCTAGCTTGGCTTGGTTAGCGCTCCATGGCTACGCCGCCTCAGCCAGGGTGGGGTAGTCGATGTAGCCCTTCTCCCCACCGCCGTAGAAGGTGTCGGGGTTGGGCTCGTTGAGAGGCGCATTCTGCGCAAAGCGCTCGGGCAGGTCGGGGTTGGCGATAAACAGCTTGCCGTAGGAGACTAGATCGGCGTCGCCGCTGGCGATCGCCTGATTCCCCGACTCCTGGTCGTAGTCCCAGTTCACCATTAGATTACCGTCATATAGGGGGCGAAACTCTTTGGTGGGGATAGGGGTGCCGCCGTAGCGCAGGTCGGCCTCGCTGGGTTCGAGCAGGTGCAGGTAGGCCAGGTTGAACTGATTCAGCGCCTGAACGGCATAGCCAAAGGTGGCTCTGGGGTCAGAGTCGGTCATGTCGTTGAAGGTGGCGCTAGGGGATAGACGTACGCCGACGCGTTGGCCTCCAGAGGCCGGTCCTTGACCATCGCTGCCGAACACCTCTGACACAGCCTCAGTTACTTCTAGCAGCAGGCGGGCGCGGTTTTCGACCGAGCCGCCGTAGGCATCGGTGCGGTGGTTGCTGCCGTCGCGCAAAAACTGGTCGAGCAGGTAGCCGTTGGCCCCGTGTACTTCAACGCCGTCAAAGCCAGCTTCCAGAGCATTTTTGGCCGCCTGGCGGTACTGGTCCACAATGCCGGGAATTTCATCTAGCTCCAGCGCTCTGGGGGTGACAAAGCGCTGCATACCCTCGTAGGTCATGGCGTCGCCCTTGGGCTGAAGGGCGCTGGGGGCGACTGGCGTTGCCCCATTGGGCTGAAGTGAAGGGTGCGAAATGCGGCCCACATGCCACAGCTGCAAGAAAATGCGGCCCCCTTTGGCGTGGACGGCCTCGGTTACCTTTTGCCATCCGGCAATCTGCTCGGCACTATGGATGCCGGGGGTAGCGGGGTAGCCCATACCCTGGGGCGAAATTTGGCTGGCCTCGGTGATGATCAACCCAGCAGAGGCCCGCTGCTCGTAGTAGGTCACGTTCAGGGGCTGAGGCACATTGCCTTCCCCAGCCCGGTTGCGGGTAAGGGGAGCCATCACAATGCGGTTGGGCAGTGCGTAGGCACCGAGCTGAATGGGCGTAAATAGGTTCTTTTCAGTAGACATAGCGATCTCCTTTGGAGTTGTTAGAGCTAATGCAAAACGGCACAAGTGATGTAGGGGCGAATGGCATTCGCCCTGACGAGGATCGAGGCCGCACCTAGGGACAACGGCTTAACGACACGCCCCAGGTCAGGCAAGCGGCGATGGTCTAAAGACCGGCCCAGAGGGCGATCGCCCTGATTGAATTGAGGCTAGGAAAGGTTTAAATAACGGTATGGGTTGGGTGAGGGCAAACAACCGTTTGCCCCTACGGGCGGCTGTGACTGGTTAGCTCAGAAATGGCTCGACGGCTTTTGTGAGGGTTGCCTTAGACACAGCCCCAACCATCTGATCCATTTTTTCGCCGCCCATAAACACCATCAGCGTGGGAATGCTGCGAATGCCGTACTGGGAGGCAATGCCAGGCTGCTCGTCGGTATTGACCTTGACCACTTTGAGCTGCCCCTCGTACTCCTGGGCGACCTCTTCGACCACGCTGGCGACCATGCGGCAAGGGCCACACCACGGCGCCCAAAAATCCACCAGCACGGGCACGTCGCTTTTCAGCACTTCAGCCTGAAACGTATCCTGGGTAATGCTTGCAACTGTAGACATCTAACTACCTCCGCCCTGGGACGAATTTCAATTATTCGATAAATTCGAACAATCAAACTATAGCGCCTCCCGTGGCATAATGCAACTATGCGACCCATTCATCATCCCAACTGCAAAGACATTGCCCTCGAAGGGGTTTTGTATGCCCTCGGCGACCCGGTGCGGCTCGAAATTGTGCAGCGCCTGGCCAGCAATGACGAACTGTCCTGCTCTGATCTCGATTTGGGGGTGGCGAAGTCAACCCTCTCCCACCATTTCAAGATTTTGCGCGAGGCCGGGGTGCTGCACTGCCGCAAACAGGGTACTCAGCACATGAACTCCCTGCGGCGCGACGATTTGGAGGCCGCGTTTCCAGGTCTGCTAAATACTATTTTGCAGGCGGCTCAGGGGGTCAAAGGCGATCGCTAATCCCCCACCCGAACCTAGTCCCCCGCGGAAAACGGGACCGGCTCAAGCAAAGGTTCTAAGTTGCCCTTTTCGCCCTTTGGTTCGCGGATATTGTCGACAACTTTTTTGATGAAACTGGCGGTGGGTACGGCCAGCAGCAGCCCGAGAAACCCACCAAACTTTGACCCAATTAGCAAAACCAGAATAATCACCGCTGGGTTTAGCCCGGTGATGCCCCCCATCAAACGCGGTGCCACCAAATTGTCGTTAATTTGACCCAGCACGATCGCTACCCCCAGCACCTTGAGGGCCAGCCAAACATTTTGAAAGGCCAGCAGCGTACTGATGCCCAGCACGGCCACCGTACCGCCAAAGGGGATAATACTAACCAGGCCAATGACCAGACCAAACAGCAGACCAAAGGGCACATTGAGCAGAATGAGGGCCGTTGACTGGGCCACAGCCAAAATTAGCGCCAGGGTAGCCTGCCCCGAAAAATAGCCCTGAAAGCTGGGCCGCAGCGCATTGCGAATTTGCGATCGCCAGGAGGC
>DASQNN010000043.1:0-8952 GCA_035644955.1 Nodosilinea sp.
TTTTTGGCCCGCTGGCCCCGGCAGCAGCACCCGATCGCGGTGGAGGTACGCCACCTGGGGTGGTTTGCCGAGCCCCACGCCACTCGCCTCAATCAGATGCTTACCAGCCTGGGCGTCGGCCGGGTGCTGCTCGACACCCGCCCCATCTACGACTGCCTAGACACCCCCAGCGACGACCCGCAGATTGGCTCTGAGCGCAAGAAGCCCAGGGTGCCGCTCCAGCCCGAGGTGACGGCCCCGTTTACCATCGTGCGCTACATCAGCCATCCCGATTTGGCCTACAACCAGCCCTATTTCGACGAATGGGTGCCCCGGCTGCACCAGTGGCTCCAGGCCGGCACCGACGTGTATTTCTTTGCCCACTGCCCCCAGGAGGTCAAGTCTCCGGCGGTGGCCCGAGCGGTCTACCACCAGCTGCAGCAAGCCGGCGCTGAGTTGCCCGCCCTGGGGTGGGATATCGCCGAACAACAAAGGGCCGAGGAAGATGCTTCCCCGGCCCAGCTCAGTTTGTTTGGATGATAGACGGCCCTGATAGAAAACTAACTCAGCTATGCTTAATCGTTTTCCCAGTCTTCGCGACCCATGAGATCGCCCACGCGATCGCGCAGCAAAAACCCCGACGACTCTAACTCGGTCTCTACCACGGCCCACTCGCGGGCGGGGATGTGGCGGCAAAGCGTGTAGATAGGCTGCTGACGGCTGACTACACCGTTCTGAACCAGCTGTCGAGCTTCGTCACGGATGACATCAATGGAATAGTGGAGGGACTGAAGCATAGCTAAACCAAGTAACGACGGAGGAGCTGCACAATTACAAAGTCGGGCAAAAGTCAGATAAGCCAGACAAGAATCTTTAGATTCTGTATCCCAGTTTACTGATAGTTTTTAGGATTTGGCTAGCAGCTTTGGATCATTTTCGCCCTAATCCTCGGCTTCTACCATTAACAAATGATGAATTTTGCTCTCTACCACACTCCTGACTGTGACAAATCCGCAATATGCCGCCTTCGCCTCTTGTCTATGCAATTTTCGCATAGAGATAGCGGTTTGCGACAGGGCGCACCCTATGGAGTGTGCCCACAGAACCGCTTGAACACCCTCGCTGGGCCGCAGCAGTCGTAGTTGCCGACGGCTCTCGCCGGGTTGGCAGCAACCTGAAAGTCTGCCTGATGGACAAAATGCCGGCACATTGCAGCCCTTTAAGTTTTTCGGGATCGTCCGGGTGGGTTGGGTTAGTCTAGACCTAGGGCAGTCGCTGCGCCGGTCAGTGGGTCAACGACTGGCCGTCTCCGGTTGCCTCAACCGAGCGCTACCGCTGGTGCCAACAGCGCCATACCCTAAAGGAGGATAAGTCGTGAGCGTGACCGACGAACTCTTTCACCGGGCCAACGATTTGTGCCGCCGCCGGGCCTACGAGCAGTGGCACCGCAAACAGAGCAAGCAGCAAATTTTGCGATCGCAGGTCGGCTTCCAGGCCATCCCCTCCTCCCGACCAGCCATCTGCCAGGGCTGCGCCAACTACCACGGCATTGCCTACGGCACCAGCCGCGATCGGCGTAGCATCCTAGTTTGCGCCATTCATCCAAGCGGGTGGCAGGGGTGTGGAGGCTGTCCTGACTGGCGAGAGGATGTAGACGCGAAGCAGCTTCCCGAAGGGTGGGAATGAGGGGATGGGGTCAGGGTAAGCGCAAGAAAAACATCGAGAAAGTGGGTTAGGGAGCAATCTCTTGGGTGCCCATGGCAGCAAGGAGTCATGGCAACAAGGAGTTACGGTTGCTCAACAGACGTGGATTGAGAATCGGCGGCAGCACCTCCAAACAACCGTGGCAACAGCAATCCCGATCGCGCCTTATAGTCCGCAAATTCTGGATATCGCGATAGAGACTGGTCTTTTTTCCGCATGTTGGGCACAAATACCATGGCGGCAAACAGCCCCAAAATGGCAAAGGGCAGCCAGTGCATCGCCAGCAAGGCAAACGAGAGATAAATTAAAATCTCGCCCAGGTAGTTGGTATTGCGGCAGCGGGCAAACAGCCCTTCGGTAATTAGCCCCGGTTGATACTTAAGGGTGAAGTACTTTTGGGCATCGCTGGCGTAATGCAAAAATATGCCCAGGATATTGAGGGCGATCGCCCCTGCTACTAGGGGCAACGGCGGCTCTACCCCTCGGCTAATTAGCAAAAATGGAGCCACCCAGTACAGGCCAATAATGACAAAGCTAACAACTCCGGCAGTAGGGGTAAGAGTTTGCTCCCACTGCTTGTCGGGATAGAGGCGATCTTTCAATAGCCATACCAGGCCGTAGGTGCCGTGGAGAGCCAGATAGACCCATGGCCCCAGGCCAAAGTTTTGGTAAGTCACCATCAAAGCCGCGACGAAAAGAGCCGTGGTGCCTTTGTGGAGGTTGATAACGTGCTTCATTTTCATCGCAGTGTCCTGGGGAGCTTTCACTATCGTAACGGCGAAGCCAGGTAGCCGCTAGAATTGCAGGCTTCAGCGCCCCGCCTGCACCCATCGGGTAAGCACGCGCATGAGTTTGCCAGAGCTGTGGGGCAAGACATTAACCCAGCAGCAGCAGAGTTTTGAGGTTACATTTGGGTGAAAACCAGTAGATCACTATTTCCCAACACCCCTCTGTGTAGGTCAGTGGCTATGACATTGCAAGATTTAGAGTTTCAACTGTTGGCCCTGCCCGCTGGCGAGAAGGCTAAGGCGATTCAATTTTTGGCGCAAAGTTTGGGTAACCCCTGGCGAAAAATTGAGAAAACGCCTGGGGTTTGTGGCGGCAGCGCCTGCATTGCCAGCACGCGCATTCCAGTCTGGGGACTGGTGGAAGCCCGCCGAGGGGGCTATAGCGAGGCTGATTTGTTGGTTAGTTATCCTACCCTCACCGCCAGCGATCTGGCCAACGCTTGGCTCTACGCCGCTGCCTATGCTGAAGAAATTGAGGCGGCAATTCAAGCTAACGAGGCGGCCTAGTCTTGGCCCGACTCTATGCTGATGAGCACTTTCCCTATCCGGTAGTAGAGTTGCTGCGGGGCTTAGGCCACGACGTATTGACTGTGCAAGATGCTGGCAATGCGGGCTTAAAAATCCCTGATGATGAGGTGTTAGCTTTTGCTACTCGTGAAAATCGGGCCGTTTTGACTTTGAACCGCCAAGACTTTAAGCGGCTCCATCGCGTGCAACTCGACCATGGCGGCATTATTAACTGCTCCAATGAGCGTAACTGGGCAGCGTTAGCAAACCGCATTGACGCTGCCATTGCTGAGGCAGAACCTTTGGCAGGTAAGCTAGTTCGAGTGGTTCGGCCCAGCCGATGAGTGGCTGTATTTGGAGGGGCAGGTTAACCAACTTTGGCAGAAAGCTTTGCCTGTGCCTATTTTATGGCTGCTGTTGCACCCACCGGGTGAGCACGCGCATGAGTTTGCCAGAGCTGTGAGGCATGGCAATACTCCACTCGCTGACGTGGGAAAAGCCCCGCAGATGAGGCGTTTGCACAATAGTCTCGATACCCTGAGCGCTGCCGATCACCATCAGCTGCACAGGCTCACGACTTTCAACGGGCGAATCAGTGGATTGTGGCACGGTAGCAGTAAGAAAAGCAGAGTGACGGAGGTGTAGACCAGGAGATTGGGCTAGAGAATCCGGAGCGTGATTAGATCGATCGACGGACAGGTGAGTGGCCGAGTGCGCAAGGGGAGATTGATTCTTTGACATAACTACCTCTAGGCATGTAACCAATTTGGTACTATTTAGTATGCCATGCAGCGTACCGGATTGGTTACATTTACGCCGTCTAGTCCCTCTGACACAATCGGGGGATGGCGCGTGTGGGCAAGGCTTTAAAGCAAGTTTTAGAAAATTATGGCATCAGCCAGAACAAGCTGGCGGTGACTATGGGTGTGCCGCGTCCCAGCGTAAACCGCTGGGTACATGAGCAACGCGACCCAGCCGGAGACGTGATTTTTGAAATTAAGGAAGCTCTGAGGCAGATTAATCCAGAAGCCGCTGATGAGTTTGTTCGTTTATATCTATGCAGCTAGGAATGCGAGCTTTAGCCGTCAAGATAAAATACTCTAAGTCTTGATTCGAGAATTAGGCGCTCAACGTGCAGGGTGCATTGCGGCTCAGTTAGGTAATCTTGTCTTTTGCAACGTGAAGACATTAGCCGCGAATGCGCCCTACGACTGTAGATTACTTCTTTAACCCGTTACTACATGCTCAATAGAACGTGGATTGGCTATCCGTTTTGAGGCGTCTAAAATCTCAAGTCCTACAATATTTCCAGACTTGTCATAGTCCAAAATGGTGCCGGGTTTCTCTTCGTCGCTTTCTTCTATAGCTGCATCGCTGAATAGAATACGCAAGACATCCACCTCAGCATCGTAGACTACCTTCATAGCTAAGCCCTCCAGTATTTTGAAATGCGGCTGGTTCGATAGACTGTAATTACCCGGTTAGGTTCAAACTCCTCATCAACAATAGCTCTCACCAGATAAATCTTGCCATTGATAAACTCAAGTTGCGATTGGTAAGCGCGTCTACCGTCTCGTTCATTTACAATCTGCTGTGGATTTTGGAGAACGCGATTCAGAAAATCCCTTGGAATTTCTCGGCGTTCTAATTCTTGCTCAGCATGAGGGGTTAGGCAGAAATCCATATTGCTGACGGCAACTTGCTGGCATCAGTTTATCCTAAACCTGCGTTGACTAGAGCCGCCAAAATCTTATGACTGCGATCACAAATATCTCGGCTGCCCAGCCGAGATATTTGCGTCAGCTCTGAGCACCAGTTCTGGGAATATTGCAGATTTAAGTTCATCCCCTAGCCTAAACAAGCTTACCTGGTACTCACCCTCTACCAGCGTGTAGATCGAAATCGTGGGTTGCTTGGGGCGGCCGATGTAGCGGGTGCCGCCTAATCCCTGATAATCCACAATCCAATATTTTAGAATGCCCAACGTCTCGTACTCAGCCAGCTTGACTAAGTAATCGTCTTGCCAGTTTTGGCTAACAATTTCAATTACCAGCGGGGCCGGAGTAGTCAATACTGCAGAGGCCAGCACATCATTAATAGTGCTAAACGGCACGATCGCCACATCCGGCAAACGAGAGATTAATTCTCCAGTGCGCTATCACGGCACCGCTATGGTCGTCCAATCGTTATCACGCCCGCTTGCCTGAATAGCCTGATCCAGCACCTGCACCAGAAACTTCGCGATCAGCATGTGCATCCAAGCCGGGGGCGCCATGTTGATCAGTGTTCCATCTACGAGTTCTTAAGGGCGATCGCTGCCGTCGTGGTAGATCAGGTAGTCTTCAAACCCGATCGCTTGGCTAATTTTGGGGTTAGTTGCAACCATCGAACCAATATTTCAGTGCTCTGGCAGTGAAGATTCGTCGGGCAAGGCAACCACTAGCAACATTGTATTCAAATGAGATGCTGATACTAAGCTCAAGTATTTGTGATGCTTGGAACACCTACGCTTGCCCGTTAGCCACAAGCCATACGTAGGCCAGTACGCCCAGTGCGGCTACCCCAGCCAGTGCCTCACCCTGCTGGTTGACAAAGGTTTGCGCAAGCGCCCAGGTATCCCTCAGCAGCAGCCGCCGGGTTTGGCCCAGTTCTACCATCAGCGCCTTAACTTCGGCGTTGACCTCTTCAATGGTTAACTCATCGCGGTAGTAGGCGGCTTCGACCTCACCTAGCTTGCGCCAGTAGTCTCGGGTTGCGCCAATTAGATCGGGGAGCATGTGTAAACTTTTGTGACTGTGTTGTTGACAGTCTAACGCTTCTCCATTTTTGAGTTGTCTGTAGAGAGAGGTAGAGTGCCTCTACACTGTGGCTGATTCGATCGCCGCCGCTGGTGCTGGCTCAGGGATAGCCACCGACACCTCATCGCCGTGGGCTTTGTAAAACACTAACGCCGCTTCTACCTGGGCTTTAGAAAGGCCGTACTCTTCGGCAATCTGCTCCACCGACCATTCCCACTCGGTGGCCGCTATCACCACGGTTCGCACATGAATGCTGGTGCCATGCACCACGGGCACCCAGCTATTTTCGGCATCGGAGCGAAAGGCAATGTCTGGAAAGGCGGGGTCGGGTTCCATCAGGGCGCAGTGGGTTTCTTTTTGCAGCGAGGCCAAAATCGTGGTCACGAGTTGCCAGCGGGCCTCAACAGAGAGTTGCAGAGCCTGATCTTGTAGTTCCTGGAGCGTCATAAACCTGAGCAATGTCTACTAATTGACTACTTCTATTAAACTGCAAATGCCGGGCTGGGTCTTGTCTGCGCTTGTCCACCCTAGGGGTCAGGGGCAACTGGTTTATGATCGAGATTGTCTGCTGCACCCCATTTCTTCGTCATCGCGCCATGTTTGCCACCACTGCTCCGCCGCTGCCCGTCAACCGCGATCGCATTCGCCCAGCCATTCAGGCGTTGCAAGACCGGTTGGTCACCTGGCGGCGCGGTCTGCACCAAAAGCCCGAGCTGGGGTTTAAAGAATGGCTGACCGCCGACTTTATCTGTGCTCAGCTCGACGAGTGGGGCATTGAGTACCAGCGCAATATCGCTAAAACCGGCGTGGCAGCGGTAATTGAAGGCACGCGCCCTGGCCCGGTGCTGGGCATTCGCGCCGACATGGATGCCCTGCCCATTCAAGAAGAAAACACCGTGCCCTACTGCTCACAGCACGACGGGGTAATGCATGCCTGCGGCCACGACGGCCACGTGGCGATCGCCCTGGGCACCGCCTACTACCTGGCCACTCACCGCGATTTTGCGGGCACCGTCAAGGTAATCTTCCAGCCCGCCGAAGAGGGGCCGGGGGGGGCCAAACCCATGATCGAAGCCGGGGTGCTGAAGAACCCTGACGTGGAGGCCATGATCGGCCTGCACCTGTGGAATAACTTGCCCCTGGGCACGGTGGGCGTTCGCGCCGGGGCGCTGATGGCGGCGTCAGAATTTTTTACCTGCACCGTGCAGGGCAAGGGGGGCCACGGGGCGCTGCCGCACCAAACCATCGATTCCATTGTGGTGGGGACGCAGATCGTCAACGCCCTGCAAACCATTGTGGCCCGCAACATCGACCCCACCAAGGCAGCGGTGGTCACCGTGGGCCAGTTTCATGCCGGTACCGCCCAGAACGTGATTGCCGACACCGCTACTCTGGGCGGCACCGTGCGCTACTTCGACCCCGCCTACGCCGACTACTTCGCCCCCCGCATGGAGCAGATTATTGCCGGAGTGTGTCAGGCCCACGGGGCCAGCTACAGCTTCGACTACCGGGCGCTGTACCCGCCGGTGATCAACGATGCCGGGATGGCGGATTTGGTGCGATCGGTGGCTCTGGCGGTGGTGGAAACGCCGGCGGGAGTGGTGCCCGACTGCCACACCATGGGCGGCGAAGACATGGCCTTTTTCTTGCAGGAAGTGCCGGGGTGCTACTTCTTTTTGGGCTCGGCCAACGCCGACAAGGCCCTAGCCTATCCCCACCACCACCCCCGCTTTGACTTCGACGAAACGGCCCTAGGGCTGGGGGTCGAGATGTTTGTGCGCTCTGTGGAGGCGTACTTTGGGGAGTAGATGGGTGGATGAGTAGGGGGGTAGATGGGTGGATGGGTAGATGGGTAGATGGGTGGATGGGTGGATGGGTAGATGGGTAGGGGGTGGATGGGTGGGCGTTTCTTGAGCGGAGTTGTTTGGGGACTGTCTTTAAAGGAGAAAGGGAACGTTCAAGGTTAAATTCTTTAAGGGAAAAGGTGCGCTGCCGGTAGAGTTGCTATGCTGGGCGGTTAGGTAGAGAGGATTTCACCATGGGGCAGCTAGGGCGGCGGTTTAGGGTGCTGCTGGTGGGGGCGATCGCCTTGGTCATCAGCCTCTGGCTGGCCCAGGGTATGCCGCTAGGGAGTGGTGGTGGCCAGGGGAGCGCAATCGCCCAGGGCAATGCGCTGCCGCCCGCCTTAGCTCCGGCCCTGCCGATGGTGAGCGGCAGTTTTGAAGACCCCCAGGGGCGGTTTCAAATTGGCATTTTAGATGGATATAGCATTAGCTCCGTGGGCGGCAGCCCGCTGTTTCAGGCCGCTGACGGCAGCTTGGCCTATACCGTGGCGGTCGCGTCTCTACCGACGGCCAGCTCTCCCAATGCGGCGATGGTGGCGGCGGCCCAGAGCACCTTTGGGCGGGGGGAAGGGTTTGTGGCGGGCGACGTGCAGCCCATCTCCGGTGGCGGTGTGCGCATCAACTGGGCCGGACGCCTGAGCCAGGGTGCGGCTCCCCCCCAGCCCATTACCGGCAAAATTTTTGCCCGGCAGCGCGAGGCCCAGGTGTTTTTGCTGCTGGTGGCGGCGACCAGCGCGGGCGAAGCCCAGGTGTCTGATGCTATTAACGCCCTCGGCAGCACCCTAATAGTGCCGTAGGCTACTCTACCGTTACTTAGAGACCGTTATAGGGATAATTGCTGAGCTATGGCTATGCGCCGGTCAACCTTTTGGAGCCAGCCCCAGACCTACCTGCTGCTGGGGGGCACTGCCCTGGGCTACGCCCTGCTGATGGTTTTGGCGGGGCCAAAACCCGTGGCCGTGCTGACGGGGTCCGCAGTGGCGGCAGCTATGGTGAGCGGCTGGGCGGCTGGGTTTCGACCCAGTGCGGCAGTGGCCAATAGTGGCGACCTGCTCGATGCCCAAACCTTTGCGGCCCAGCTGGGTACCCTGGGGCAGCGAGTGCCCTCAAAGTCGCAAAAAGTTTGGCGACAGGTGGAGTCCTGGGCCAGCGAATCCCAGCGCTTTGCGGGTCGCATTTACGCACGCGATCCCCTGCTTCAGGTTGAACTGCTTGAGGCCCTACACACCGTGCTAGACCTCTCTGGCCAGGTGGCCGACGCCCTAGCGGTAGTCGACCAGATCGAAACCCCCGCCTACAAGCAAATGGCCCAACAGCGGTTAGAGGCCAGCT
>DASQNN010000044.1:0-5583 GCA_035644955.1 Nodosilinea sp.
CGAACGGAGAGGCTGCGCCAACGCGCGCTTGCACTGTTACAAAGGCCCTTAACAAAGCCGCCGCTGAACCAGTGGCAGTCGTTATTCAGACGCTTGCCCATCACGCCGCCCCAGCTCGTACACGCCGCAGCCCATCGCAGCAAGCACCCCCAGGCTGACCGCCCAGCTGCCGCCCAGCGATAGCACAAGACCGTAGTGGGCTAAACCACCCACCACCAAAAAGGGCACAACGCTCAGCAGCGATGCCGCCGGAGAGTCTTCGCCCAGCCAGCGCTCAAAAGTTGAAATCACCTGATCAGCTAGGGGTGAAAAGCCCCAGTAAAGCGCGATCGCCCATAGAGTTGTGCCAGCAATGGTACCGGTATCGATCGAAGCAGGCAGGTGCGACAAAGCAGTTACCAGGGTGAGGCCGGGAGAATTGTTAACGGCTCAACTAAGCTCAACCAAGATTACAGCTGGTCGCGATCGGGCCGGTAGGGGGGCATACCAGGATCGTTGCGAAAGCGATCGTTGTACTCGCTACGATTTTTTGGGGGGCGACGGCGACGCAAGCGCTCATCGGCCGGACGAGTAGGCCCACCATAGTTCTCTGGGCCGTAGGGGTCATCGATGAGAGGACGGTCGTTGGCGGGTCGATCCATCGGGCGATCGCCCATCGGTCGGTCCATTGGTCGATCCATCGGGCGATCGCCCATGGAGCGGTCTATCGGGCGATCGCCCATCGGTCGATCATCAGGTCGCATTGAGCGACCGTCACCGTAGACATCAGCGTTATAGGGGCGACCGCTAGGTTCGCCTCGCCCTTCTAGCATAGGGCGAGGACGGTTGTAGGGGTCGGCGGGGCCATAGTCACGCCGGTCGAGTTCAGCGCGCAGGTTGGCACGATTGTCAGGAGCGTAAGCCGGGGGGCGACTGCCTCGGGGCGAGCGGTAGCCACCACCGCCACCAAAATCGCCGCCATCGCCTTGGAAGCCGGTTTTAGCCAGCGGCGTTCTGGAATTGATGTTCTGAATCATCAGCGACACCACCATGCCCACCAACAGCATTTGCTGAAAGGAGGAGATGACGTCCATGCCCAGGTTGCCGAGCAGGAACACCCCTGACAGCAGGAACAAAATCGCGTAGACCTTATCGGAGTCGCGCTCATAGCCGGGCTTGAGCCGCTCTAAAAAGAACAGCGCCACGCCGCAAATCACCATAAAGATGCCCAGCAGCAGGGGGACGGGGGTACCAAAATTCACGGCAAATTCCTCTTAGGCGATCGCCTCTGCCAACTGAACACGTTAATTCTAGCCGACTTAATGAAAAAATCGGGAATGCCAAGGGCGTTCCCGACCGCAAAACCATCAGGTTGAGCCCCCTGACATAGGCCAGGGGAAGAACCCCCGTGACTACTGGCGCTGAATCTTATCGCGCTGGCTGACAAAAAACAGGAAAGCGGAAGCAGGAACAACAACAATTACGGCCCCGGCCAGGAGGCTCAGCAAGAAATTAGCTAAAGACGGTGTCATATACCTTTGTCCTGATAATGATTTAGACAAATTGTTACTGACCATTATTGATCAACTTACGCCCCCTGCGCACGGCTCTGCCCCAGCGATCGCTCGATATCTGCCCCTGTGCTAGGCCCTTGGCCCAGCCACAGGTACCTCAGCGCAAAGCATAGGCCGAGTAAGGCTTTAGAATTGTATCTAATTGAAACGGCGTATTTTGGAGAGTGACCGTGGCCGCTACACAAGTGCTAAACCTGGGCGTGGGCCTGCTGCTGGGGCTGATGACCCTGCTGTTTATCTTTCGCATTGTGCTCACCTGGTATCCTCAGGTCGACCTGTCTAGGCTGCCATTCGCCCTGATCGCCTGGCCCACGGAACCGCTGTTGGTGCCGGTGCGCAAACTGGTGCCTCCCATTGGTGGCGTAGACATCGCTCCAATCATTTGGGTGGGCATTGTCACCCTGCTGCGCGAGGTTTTGGTGGGGCAACAGGGGTTGTTGAGAATGCTGGGCTAAGGGGCCTACTTACCTATGCCCATTACTTCGACAACAAAGTTGGTGTAGACATCGCCGCTGAGGAAGCTGGCATTCTCCAGCACCTTCTGGTGGAAGCCGATGGTGGTGGGCAGGCCGGTGATGGCGCACTCCCGCAGGGCGCGGCGCATGCGGCTAATGGCCGTGGGGCGATCGGGGGCCCAGACGATTAGCTTGCCCACCAGCGAGTCGTAGTAGGGCGGAATTTCGTAGTCGGTATACACGTGGGAATCCATCCGCACGCCCATGCCGCCGGGGGCGAGGTAGCCGCTGATGCGGCCGGGGTTGGGGCGAAAGTTGTGGTCGGGGTCTTCGGCGTTGATACGGCACTCGATCGCATGGCCGCGAATTTGAATGTCGGACTGGGTAAAGGGCAGCTTTTCGCCCTGGGCAATGGTGAGCTGGGCGGCAATCAGGTCGATGCCGGTAATCATTTCGGTGACGGGGTGCTCGACCTGAATGCGGGTGTTCATCTCCATGAAGTAGAAGTTGCCCTGGCTATCGACCAGAAACTCGACGGTGCCCGCCCCCACGTAGTTGATCGACTGGGCCGCTAGCACCGCCGCCGCTCCCATTTTTTCGCGCTGCTCGGCGGTCAGCCGGGGGCTGGGGGCTTCTTCAAGCAGCTTTTGGTGCCGCCGCTGAATCGAGCAGTCGCGCTCGCCCAGGTGCACCACATTGCCGTAGCTGTCGGCCAAAATTTGAAACTCAATGTGGCGGGGGCGATCAATAAACTTTTCCATGTACACGCCGGAGTTGCCGAAGGCGGCCTGGGCCTCACCCTGAGCCGCCATAAAGGCTTTGATCAGCTCAGACTCGCTGTTGACCAAGCGCATGCCGCGCCCGCCCCCTCCGGCGGTGGCTTTAATCATCACTGGGTAGCCGATTTCGCTGGCGGTGGCGTAGGCTTCGGCCTCGTCGTTGAGCAGGCCGCCGCTGCCGGGCACCGTGGGCACCCCCACCTTCTGCATAGTGTCTTTGGCGGTCGATTTGTCGCCCATCCTGCGAATGGAGTCGGGGGAGGGGCCGACAAAGACGATCTGGTGGTCGGCGCAGATTTCGGCAAAGCGGGCATTTTCGGCCAGAAACCCGTAGCCGGGGTGAATGGCGCTGGCGTTGCGAGTGAGGGCGGCGGCAATAATGTTGGGAATGTTGAGGTAGCTCTTTTGGCTGGGGGCCTCGCCAATACACACCGCTTCGTCGGCCAGCTGCACGTGCAGGGCGTGGCGATCGACCGTGGAGTGAACCGCAACGGTGGCTATGCCCATTTCTTCGCAGGTACGGAGGATGCGCAGCGCGATTTCTCCCCGGTTAGCAATCAAAATCTTGGAAAAGCGCATGTACGTAGGGCAAATAGCAACAGACCGTTGAGTTCTGGCGTTAGCAGCCCAGCTAAGCAACCCCAGCCCACTGCCGCAACCGACCACAACCAGCATCATACGACGGTTGCTGATCCTATCACGGCGGTAGGGCGATAAATATTGCCGGATCAGGCCTTACAGAAGGGGCAATTATGGTTTACTCTTATAAATCTGAGCTTGTGCTTGGGCGGTCGTTATCCCTCATTTGGCCGCTTTGGGTAGGAGCTTAGACCAGCACCAGCGGATGTGGTGGAATTGGTAGACACGCACGCTTGAGGGGCGTGTGGCTCACGCTGTGCGAGTTCGAGTCTCGCCATCCGCATTGATATCAAAAGTCATCGGTTTGCGATGACGGGCAAAGACCTCCACCTGGGGGTCTTTGTTGGTTTTGGCCAGGTTTAGCGCAGCGCCCAGGCCAAAAAGCGTTCGGTATAGTACAGGGCCAGCTGGTTGCTGACTCCGTTAAAGACGGCATCAAAGGCGTGGTCGGCCCAGGGGATGTTGATAAACACAACCGGATTGCCCGCGCTGCTGAGGCGTTCGGCCATGGCCTGGCCAAATTTGGCTTCGACAATGTGGTCTTTGCCGCCATAGATAAGTAGGGACGGCGGCAGATTGGGCCGCACAAAACTACTGGGAGAGGCGGCTAGGTAGCGCGCCTCCAGCTGGTCGGGGGTGCCACCCAAAAACGTTTCGAGCACCTGCCGCACATCTAAAGGATCGGGGTTGGGGATGTCGTAGTACCCCTCTAGCAAATTGATTGGTCCGTAGTAGTCTACAACCGCTCGCAGGGGCAGTGCCCCCGGTTGGTAGGCGGCCAACATCGCCAGGTGGCCCCCCGCCGATCGCCCCATCACGCCCACCCGGTCGGCATCGGTTTCGTACTCAGTGGCGTGGGTTTTGAGAAACGCGATCGCGGCCTGCACATCCTCTAGCTGGCTGGGGAACTGATGGGCGGGCGCATGGCGGTAGGAGACGGCCCAAACCACGTAGCCCTGACGGGCCATGTAGCGCGAAAACTGCACGTTGGCCGCTGGGTCACCCGTTTGCCAGGCTCCCCCGTAGATCATCACAATCCCTGGATAGAGGCCCGGCTGGGGGGGCTGATAGATCGTCAGGCTCAGCGGTACGCCCTCGGGTGCGGCAAAGGGAATGTCGGGCGTTTCACGGACGGGGGCGATGGCCCCTAAGGGCCGGTCTTTGACCATCGCAAGGCCCCGAAAACTGTCGGCCAGCACAAAGGGCCGGGGCCGCATCTGCGCTGCCGGGTCCTCTGGCGAGTACTCTGGGCCGGTGACTTGAACCAGGGCCTGGTGAGCGGCCCGATTGGCGGCTTGAAACTGACCCAGGGGTAAGCTGCTCAACACCAGAGCCAGACCGCTGACGGCAATGCCCAGCCACCTCAGCCAGGCGGTAGCGCTCCAAGGACCTCTCAGCGTGAGCAGAGCGACGAGTAGGCCCAGATTGCCAACTATCAGCCAGGGGCTAATCTCAGGGGCGCCAATGGCCAAGGGAAGCAGCATCCGGGTGGGGGCGGGCACCACCACCCCAATGCTCAACACCAGCAGCGCGATGGAGCCAAGGCCAACGCAGACACAGATCAACGGGCTGAGGACGGCGTTCAAAGGTTTGTGCAAATCGAAGATCCACGGCAAAGATCTAGGGTAGCGAGTCAGGGCCGGGGTTTGCCGCTGAGGCTGGGGACGGTGGCCGAGGCGATCGCAATTTTCGCGCAGGCCTCGGCGTCGGATAGGGCGTCGTGGTGGTTGAGGGGAATGCCCAGGTAGTCGCACACGTTGGGCAGCTTGGTGGGGCGAATATTCCAGGCCTGGCGAGCCAGTTTGACCGTGCAGACAAAGTCTGGGATGGCGGGCACAATGCCGTAGGCCTGACAGCAGGCGTTGAGCACGCTGCGATCGAAAGACGCATTGTGGGCGGCCAAAAAGTCGGCCCCCGCCAGCATCGCTGCGATCGCGGGCCACCGCTCGGCAAAATCGGGCTGGTTTGCCACCTGCTGCCAGGTGATGCCGTGGATGTGGGTGAACTCAAACAGCGGCCGTGGAGGCCGAATCAGGTAGTGGGCGCGATCGACCACCTGGCCCTGCTCGACCCGCACCAGGCCAATGGAACAGGCGCTATCGCGGTAGCGATCGGCGGTTTCAAAATCGAGGGCAACGAAGGTCGTCATAGCAAAAG
>DASQNN010000045.1:0-2330 GCA_035644955.1 Nodosilinea sp.
CGTTCCCTACGGCACACCGGCAATGGCCTACGAAATGATGCGGCTGTTGGATTACGATGACTTGATGCAAACGCGCATTTTGATCATGGCCGGGCACGAGGAGGGGGTGCTGGTGTTTGGCCCCACCTTAGAGGCGGCGGCCCAGGTGCTGTACCAGCATATAGACGTTGGAGAGTAGACAGCCGGGACGGCTATCCCACAAGACTTTTCCCAAAAACCTCGAAGATTTGAATAACCACCTTCTTATGGGATGGCCCCCTGGCCCGTCTTGCCATGGTGGGCTTAGAACCATAAATAGTACAGGCTAAGCCTGCCTCGTCAAACCCTAGAGCTAAGACACTGTTGCCTCCAATGCCTGCCGTCCCTGGGCCACGACCTTGTCGTAAACGGCTTCTAGGGCTGGATTGCAGCCCCGGCACCCAGCCACGACCCGGTCGGCCCAGTCTAAATATTCGCGCTTCCGCTCTAGCGACCAGTCGTCGGGGGGCGAGGTGGTAATGTTTTGCGCATTGGCGGTTTTGTCGGCAATTTTGAGCTGCTTGGCCTGGGGCGATAGGTGGGGAGCGTGCTCTACTTGCTTCTGTTTGCGCTCAGCCTTGGGCAAATCTTTATCGTCGGTGACTTCTTCCACCACTCGCCGCACCTCGGGGCCAAAGTGACGCTCTATCTCCTCTGGGGTGGTGTCGGTATCTTCTACCGTGTCGTGAAGAATGGCGGCCTGCAACGTCACCAGGTCGGTCACGCCGCCCTCGCTGGCCAGCAGCTGCGCCACGCGAATGGGGTGGTTGATGTAGGGCGAGGCTTCTTTATCTTTGCGGCGTTGGTCGCGGTGCTTGGTGGCTGAAAAGTGCAGGGCCTCTAGCAAAGCAGTGGTAGCAGCAGTCTCGGCTGAGGGGGATAGAGTCATGGGTAGGCAGAAAATCGCTTTTCTCTAGCATGACCGATCGGCTTGGGTAACGGCACCTATTCTGTGCGGAGCCTACTGCGCTGAAAGGCCTCACACACAGTGCCTATAACCAAGGCCAAATGCCGTCACCCTATGCAGAAAAAGACATCCCCATGCAGGGGCAAACGGCGTTTGCCCTAACGACTCGCCTTAGTGCATCAGGATTGTAAGTATGAGCCTAGTCCTCAGGCAATGGCCCAAACTCAAAATTAAATTTAGTCAACTTGTCATTTTGCCTACCAAATTATCGCTAAGTTGAACACTACCCTCATGGGCTATGGGTATCGTGTTTTTGGATAACGTAAGCGCCTGTGACTCAGCAACTTGACCTTCAACTTACCTTCGCCCTCAACGGAGAGCCCGTCTCGGTACGGAACTGTTCTCCGGCGATCACCCTGCTGGAGTACCTGCGCCTGAGCGGACGAACCGGCACCAAAGAAGGCTGCGGTGACGGCGACTGCGGGGCCTGCACCGTAGCCCTCATTGGCGAAGGGGCCGATGGCCAACCCCACTACCAAGCGGTGAACAGCTGCCTGATTCCCCTGGGGGCGGTGGCAGGGCGACAGGTGTTGACCGCCAACGGTATTACCCAATGCCGCATTGCCAAAAGTCCTTTGGCGAAAGAACCCATCACCGCTGATCAGCTCCACCCTGTGCAGTCGGCGATGGTCGAGACCGGCGGCTCTCAGTGCGGCTACTGCACTCCTGGCTTCATCATGAGCCTGTTTGCCGCCTACTACGACGGCACCTCCGACGACCTCTCGGTCGAAGGCAACCTCTGCCGCTGCACGGGCTACATTCCCATTCGCCGCGCCGCCCAAATGGTAGCCAACGCCACGATCCACGATCGGTTTTCAGAACAGTTGGGCACTGCCTCTACAGAACTTGTGCCCCTGTCCTACGCTGGTCACGGTGAGCAGTTTCATCGCCCTAGTCAGCTCACTGAAGTGCTGGACCTGTTGCAGCAGCACCCTGACGCCACCCTCGTGGCCGGAGCCACAGATCTGGGTTTGGAAATGAGCTGGCACCGGCAGCACTACCCCATCCTGATTTCCCTAGAGGCGGTGGCGGAGTTGAAGCAGATTCACCAGAGCGAGGAGTATGTCGAAATCGGCGCGGCGGTGCCCCTCAGCCACATCGAGGCCAACCTTCACGGCATCTTCCCCAACCTGGATGAGATGATCCATTGGTTTGCCGCCCGCCAGGTGCGTAACCGGGCCACCCTGGGCGGCAACATTGGCACCGCTTCCCCGATTGGCGACCTGCCCCCAGTTCTCCTGTCGCTCGATGCAATTTTGAAACTAGCTGGGCCTGGGGGTGAAAGAACGCTGCCTTTGGCAAATTTCTTTACCGGCTACCGCCAGACCGATTTGCAGCCCGGCGA
>DASQNN010000046.1:0-11520 GCA_035644955.1 Nodosilinea sp.
CTGGCGGGCGCAGGCGGCGCCAATGCCACTGCTGGCACCAGTGATGAGAACGGTTTGGCTGGCGATCGATAGGGGCATTTGGGGCTGGCTTTTGACGACAATCTCTAAGGTAGAGTATCTGCGCCCAGAGGCAAGACACCCAGAGACAAGACACCGGGTTGCTTTGTCACCATTCAATAAATGCTGTGTTCAATCAATGCTGTGCTGTAGTCTTCAGAAACCTGATTTGTGATGGCTGAGGCGATCGCCCTAAGGCGCCGTTTCCGGCTCAGGGTTCTTCACGCTGGACTCTATTTCATCCAGGGTTTGTAGCACTAGCCGCTTCGCCTGTAGCTCCCAACCCCACTTCTGCACCTGAAAGGCCACGTAAAAGCCAATGCCTGTGGCGATCAAATCCAGCGGCTGTCGGCCTGAAATACCCAGCAGCAGCCCCAGCCCGCCAATGCCCCAAAAAGGCAGCGCCACCGTCTGGCGGTTTTCTTCCACCAGCTTGGCGAGAAAATTGTTGGGGATGCTCGCCGCCACTTCCTCGCGCACCGCTTTTTGCTGAGGGTAGGGCACCGCAAAGCTAAACTTGCGGCGCAGTTTCTCAATTTTGCGGGCGTCAGTGCTGTACTCCGTCAGCTCGTCTTCTGCCATGCGAATGAGCTGCTCAGCTTGGGTCATAGGGGCTGGTCCGAATTGAGGTTAAACGTGTTGAGTGATAGATAGCCATCCGAGTTGATTCGTAACGGTAGGATGGGCGTCTTGCCCGTGCAGACGAGACATCCCACAAATAGCCACAGCTCGCGCAGGACGACTAAATAACGTCTAGAGCATAACGTCTAGAGCCAGTGGCTTTGGCCTCTGGCATCGCGCTAATTATCTCACTGTATTAGCTTAGGCCGTAATCAGAAGCGCTACACTGCTGGTATTACCAATGTTCCTACCGGCATTTTCTATGCAGGTCGCCAAACTCTCTATTTCGCTGCCGCCGTCCCTCGTATCGTTTATTGAAGCCTATAGGGCTAGCCATGCCTGCAAATCGCGATCGCAGGTGATTGAAAAAGCCCTGGAGCTGCTGCGTGAAAAGGAATTAGAAGACGCTTACGCGTTGGCATCTGAAGAAACAGATGCGACTTGGGATGTAACTGTGGCCGATGGATTAGCCGATGAGGCGTGGTGATATCTACTTCGCTGACCTAAATCCGGTGGTTGGTTCAGAAATCGCCAAGCAGCGCCCGGTGTTGATTGTCAGTAACAATGCCAATAACCGTGCGGCCTCTACGGTTACAGTTGTCCCCCTCACTTCCCAGGTTGGTCGAGTGTATCCCTTTGAAGTACTTTTGACCACGACCGACAGTGGTCTGTCAAAGCTATCTAAAGCCCAGGTACAGCAAATTCGTACAATCTCAAAACAGCGCATTGTCAGTCGTCGCGTTGGACGCTTGGGTGTTGGCCCTATACAGAACATAGAGGAGGCTCTAAAGCTGCACCTGAATCTGCGTTAGCGTTGATCCAGCACAATTTAATCCTTCTTTGAAGTGCGGGAAGCGTCTAGCCAGCCGTAAAGACTCGGCTCAGCAAACGATCGCTTCAACTATCCTTGCCCAAGGCTCCTGGTGCACCGGCCAGCGTTCTTTTAGGCGAACAGGTGATGATCATAATCACCAGCGTGAGAATGTAGGGAGCGGCATTGAACAGGTAGTAGTACGAGTCAATGCCCACCGACTGAAACGCTGGCCCCAGCGCCTGGGCGCCACCAAACAGCAGCGAGGCCCACAGGCACTGCCAGGGCTGCCAGCGGGCAAAAATCACCAGCGCCACCGCCATCAGCCCCTGGCCGCTGGAGATGCGCTCGGTCCACACGCCGGGGTAAAACAGCGACAGGCTGGCCCCACCAATGCCGGCTAAAAAGCTGCCACCCACGATCGCCGCCATCCGCACCCAAAAAATTGAAATGCCCATGGCCAGGGCCGCATCGGGGCTGTCACCCACCGCCCGTACGTAGAGCCCCCAACGGGTTGACTTAAAAAACCAGCTCATTAAGGGGACGATCGCTACCCCCAGCAAAAACAGCGGGCTAATTTGCAGCGCCGACTGCACCTGGGGCAGGCTGCTCCAGCCGCCCGCTGGCAGGGTCGGCAGCTGGGGTGCCTGGGGCTGAATAAAGGGCTTGCCAAAGAAGTTGGCCAAACCCCCGCCAAAGATAATCATGGCAATGCCCACAGCCACATCGTTGACGCGGGGCTGCTGCGATAGCCAGCCGTGGATGAGGCCCAACCCCATGCCCGCCAGCCCGGCCGCCAGCACCCCCAACCAGGGGGCCAGCGTGGGGCCAACGATACCCGAGCTGAGGTAGGAAATAGCGTAGGCGCTCATAGCCCCCATCAGCAGGGTGCCCTCTAGGCCGAGGTTAATTTTGCCGCTTTTCTCGGTCAGGCATTCCCCCAGGCTAACCAGCAAAAACGGCACGCTGCCCCGCAGAGTACCGGCCAAAATGCCCAGGGGTACGCCCCACCAGCCTAGTGCTTCGGTTGCCATGGGTTGCCTTTGCTAGGGGTCATGAGGGTGGGTGGGTGGATGAGTAGATGGGTGGATGAGGGGGTGGGGGTGGTCGATTTTAGACCGATGGGGCGGGGGTGGTAGAGGGTTCGAGGCGGGGCTGAAAGATGGACAATCGCCCGTAGAGCGACTCGCTGTAGAGCACGCAGAGAAACACGATGCCTTGAAAGACAAGCACGGTGGCGTCGGGCAGGTTGTGCGATCGCTGCAAAATGCCGCCGCTGGCCAAAATACCCCCCAGCAGCACCGACACCAGCACCGTGGCCAGGGGGTTGTGGCGGGCCACAAAGGCCACCAAAATCCCCGCGTAGCCGTAGTTCGACACGATCGATTCGTTCAATCGCTTTTGCACGGCGGCGATCTCGACCATACCGGCCAGTCCGGCGCCGGACCCGCCTAAAAAGCACACCGCCAGAGTGAGCTTGCCCACGGGCAGCCCGGCGATACGGGCGGCCCGCACGTTGCCCCCGGCGGTGCGGGCGGCAAAGCCAAAGGTGGTGCGCTGAATCAGCACGTAGGCCAGCACCGAGGCCACCAGACCGTAGATCAACCCCCAGTGAACGCGGGTAGCGGGCAGGGTGCCCAGCCAGGCAGCGGCAGAAATTTCAAAGCTGGAGGGCTTGCTGACAAAAGCCGGGTCGCGCATGGGCCCCTGCACCAGGTGGTTCATAAGCGCGATCGCAATGTAGTTGAGCAGCAGGCTACTGATCGTTTCGTTGACGCCCCGGTAGTGGCGCAGCGCCCCCGCCGCCATAATCCACAGCCCCCCGGCCACCAGGCTAGCCAGGGCCATGGCCAGCAGCACCAGCCCGCCGGGCAGCCCCGGCCCCAGGCCCAGGCCCACCAGCACCGCTGCCAGCCCCCCCATCACCAACGCCCCTTCGTTACCGATAATGACCAGGCCCAGCCGGGCGGGCAGGGCCGTACACAGGGCCGTCAGCATCAGCGGCGAAGCGCGAATCAGGGTATTTTGCCAGGCGCTCCAGCTGCCAAAGGCGGCCCGGTAGATCGAGCTATACACCGCCAGGGGGTTGGCCCCCGCCAGGGCGCAAAACAGGCCAAAGATTACCAGAGCCGCCAGCACTGCCCCCACAGGTAGGGCCAATCCCTCTAGCGATGCCAGTAGCGATCGCCCCAAGAATCGCCGCCCGGTTGTCACAGACGTCATGGGCATGCCTTAGCTAACGGAACCAATTACGCCTTCAACAAAATAGTCCATTTTTTCTAACTCGATGTTGTCGATTTGGAGGTCCTTCCCGGCCGGGAGAACTTCACTGCTGGTGTTGGTCTGAAGCGGCCCTGCGTAAATCACTCGCTCACCCGACTCAATCGCGGCCAGCGCGGCATCCCCGGCGGCCTTGGCCTCATCGCTGACCGCCGGGCCGTAGGGCGACAGCTTGCAAAAGTTCTCGGCTAATCCACCCCGCAAAATGTGAGGAATATCCCCCGCCATCAGGGTCTTGCCGGCCATCACCTCCTGGCCTAGCTGAGTGTAGATGCTCGACCAATCCCACTCGGCCCCGGTCAGGTAGCCTTTGGGAGCTAGAGGGCTTTGGTTGGCGTGGTAGCCCGACGTCATCACACCGCGTCGTTCGGCGGTTTCCATCACCACCTTGGGGCTATCGACATGGCAGGTAATCACCTCGATGCCCTGGTCGGCCATGCTGTTGGTGGCTTCGGCCTCTTTCACCGGCACCGACCAGTCGCCGGTGAAAATTACCTGGGTAGTGGCCGCCGGGTTTACCGACCTGGCCCCCAGCGTAAAGCTGTTGACGTTGCGCAGCACCTGGGGAATGGGCTTGGCCGCCACAAAGCCCAGCTTGCCCGCTGGGCTCATGTGGGCCGCCACCACCCCAGCTACGTACTGGGCTTCGTCGATATAGCCGAAGTAGCTACCCACGTTTTTAGGATGTACCCCCTCTTGGTAAAGCCCCCCGGCGTGGAAAAACTGCACGTCGGGAAATTCTTGGGCTAGGGCCAGGATGTGGGGGTCAAAATAGCCAAAGGAGGTGGGAAACAGCACCTTGGCCCCGTCGATTTCGATCATGCTGCGCATGGTTTCGGCGACGGCGGTGGTTTCGGGCACGCTGGCCTCTTCTATTAGGCGAATGCCGGGCACGTTGGCGGCCATGGCTGCGGCCCCCTCGGCGTGAGCCTGGTTGTAGCCAAAGTCGTCTTTGGGGCCAACGTAGATAAAGCCTACGACGAGTTCTTCGGGGGCCCCCCCATCGGCCGCCGCACCGCCCCCGGGGCTGGGTGACTGGGCACAGCCGGTACTAAATTTAGCCGTTAGCCCAAAGGCGGAAGTGGCCAGCAGCCCCCGCATAACCTGCCGCCGCGACAGGCGAAAAGAACGGTTGCGATCGCTCATTGTAGTTACAACTCTCTCCAATACAGGGGCAGAACACACTAGCGTCAGAATCACAGCTCTACCTGCGAATCGAGCGCTCTTAACGCTGGCTCGATTCGCCTGTGGCTGTCCTAAGCTTTTACACCATTCCCTAAGAATTGATAAAACGCCCCAAAGTAGTTGTATCCGAAACAACACTCTGTCAGCTCCGCCACTATCCCACAGTAGAGATTAGCTGAAAACAAAGCCCCAGAGTGAAACACTCTGGGGCCAGCGGTGATTGGTGAGTGGTGACGCTAGATATGCTGCTCTAGCAGCTCGGCGATCGCGCGGTGCTCGACCGGCGGCACCAGGGGAAACTCCTGGCGGGTGTCGGTAATCAGCCAGTCGAGGGCGGCGGCTTTCATGTCGATGGAGGCCCCGCTTTTATCGACGCAGTAGCGGCCAAACACTAGCTTGTCCACCAGACGTACCCCAGGGCCAATGCGGGAATATTCAAAGATCACGCTCTTGTCGACGATCGCGCCGCTGCAGATCGAGCAGTTGTTGCCGATGGCGCTGGGGCCAACAATGGTGGCTCCGTCTTCGATGTGGGTCATGCCGCCGATGTAGACCGGGCCTTCGATATTGACCTTGTCCCAGTTGGCCTTGACGTTGAGCCCCGCGTAAACGCCCGGGCGAATCTCTTCGCCGGGGATATCGACCAGGTTGACCACGCCGGTGAGCACGTCTTGAATGGCGCGCCAGTAGTCCGGTACCTTACCGATATCGACCCACTCAAACTCCATGGGAATGCCGTAGAAGGGGGCGTTGTTGGCCACCAGCTTGGGCAGCAGGTCGCCGCCAATGTCAAAGGACACCCCAGAGGGAATGTAGTCAAAGACTTGGGGCTCAAAGATGTAAATACCGGTGTTGATTTCGGTGCTGAGCGCCTCTTCCACCGAGGGCTTTTCCTGAAACGACTTGACCCGACCTTCGGCGTCGGTGACCACCACCCCGTAGCTGGGCACCTGCTTGAGGGGCACGGTTTTGGTAATGATGGTGGCAATGGACCCTTTCTCGCGGTGGCGGCGCACGGCCTCGGTGAGGTCGAGGTCGATCAGGGCGTCGCCGCAGAGCACCACAAAGGTGTCGTCAAAAAAGGGCGAAAAGTCCTGGATTTTACGCATGCCCCCGGCGGAACCGATGGCGTCGCCCACCAGTTCGCCATTTTCCTCAATGCGGCCCTCGAAGGAGTAGGCTAGCTCGACCCCAAAGCGCTGCCCGTCGCGAAAGTAGCCCTCAATTTCGTTGGCCAGGTGGCTCACGTTCACCATAATTTGATCAAAGCCGTGCTGGCGCAGCAGTTCGAGTAAAAACTCCATCACCGGCTTCTGCATGATCGGAATCATGGGCTTGGGAATGGTGTAGGTGATGGGCCGGACACGGGTGCCTTTACCGGCAGCCAAGATCATGGCTTTCATAGAATAGAATCCTTTAATTTACGGAGATAGGTCTACAGGAGAGCAGTTTTTTAAGTTGGGGTTGTGGCTGGCTTACCCACAAAAGGCCGGGAATAATGTCAACCAGGGCGTTTGCACTCGGTCATGCTAACAGTGACCCTCGCCAAAGCACCGACAACCCGATGGGCCTTCAAGGAGTTCTTACACTTTCTTTAAAATAGCCGACCACCCCCAAAACGGTTAGCGATCGCGGGCGGACTCTAGGGCATCCAGGCCTAGTCAGGCAGAATAAACGCCGGCAATTCAGCCTCTTCGGCACTGAGCGGGGCCCGGTTAAGGTTTCTTACTCGTAAATCGCCGTAAAACTTGTCTTGGCCCAACTCCACCTTCGACTGGGCCGAGAGAAACAGCAGCCCCCAAAACACCCCCACCTTCTCGTGGACCGCGGCGGCGTGGGGGGTGTCGAAGTCGTGGGCGTCTTCGAGGTCGGCGGGCTTCACCTGGGGCCACCGCTGTAGCAAAAGCTCAAAATCTATCCACAGCAGGTCTTCCCCCAGCTCATCCCAGTACTGGTCGAGAAAGCCTTCGAGGGCGGCGGCGATTTCGGAGAGGTTTTCCTGGTGGGCCAGCTGGGCGATTGCGCGCACCGCCTGGCGCTGGGGCTGGGGCCTGGCCCGCCGGGCTCGAATGCGGGGGGTGTGGTCGGCCATTACCGTGGCCATGGTCTCAAGCTGCTGGATCAGCTCGTGCAGGGTCACCTGTCGCCGCTGGGGAGTGGGGGCCACGGCCCGGCGGTGCAGGTGACGCTCCAGATTGCGGGGCAGCGGCACCAGCTCAGGGATGTCCTCTTCCCAGACTTCTTCGGGGTTGGCCTCGGCCTCGGCCTCGGCTTCGGCCCGCACCATGGTGTCGGCCTTGAGCAGCACCAGCATGGAGGCGTAGAGAAACCCCTGGCCCGACTCCGACAGGTTGGCTTCGTAGGGGGTGCGGCCCTGACTGGCCAGGGTTTCAGACTGGGCTTTAAGCAGCGACAAAAAGCGATCGATCACGTCGATCACCTTGACATCCCACGGGTCGATTTCGCCCTGGTCAGCCAGGTCGATGAGAAATGCGATCGCGGTTTGAGCCAGGGATGACGACATAGGTCAGGCAGTGCAGAAAAGCTTGGAGATCGCTAGACAGCCTCCACTGTCTGAGTCGACACTGAATCGCCACGGCGCGGCTATCGGCCCATGATAGCTCAAAGGCCCGTTTTACCTAACGACTCCATCACCGCATCGATCAGCGCTTGTCCCCAGACCATGGCCATTGTTCCGCATCCGAGAATCACGAAACCGGCCTTGGCGATCTGCACTGGATCGGGGCCCCAGGGAGAGCCGTAGGTGAGCGGCAGCGCAACTAGCACAGCGCCCAGGGCAGCACCCCCAGCAAACCGCGAACTCCACCTGAGAAGTGAGCGCTGAGTCACCTTGCTAAGGTCACTATTGTCAGGCATTATGACGCCTTTTCTAGCTAACTAGTTCACTGGTCAGATTATAACCACTGAGGTCGATGACGATCTGGCTTGCCCCCCAGCCCTGCTAGATGCCACTAGGCAACTGCTTCCCCATCTTCGACCGGGGCGGCGGGCAGCAGCAGGCTTTGTTCCTCGAGTTTGACCTGGTAGCGCTGTACGTCTTGCTCTAGCTCCTGAATGCGAATTTCGCGCTGCTGCACCTGCTTGCCAAAGGACATGTAGCCCTGCACCTGAGCCCAGACGCTAAACACCCAGGCAAACACAGCCCCGATGCCCATGGCCATGATCAGCTCAACGCACAGGGGGGCTTCAATATCCATGCCGGGGGCAAGGTGAATAATGACAGGCTCGGTGTTCTCAATGCCGAATAGCACCAGGGCTAGGGCAATTACAAAAATGACGACGAAATTTATCTGCCGCATGGCTCTGGCCTCAAACTGCTAAGTCAAAATTGTTAGGTCAATTCCAAGGCCAGCTCGGATCCATTGCTTTCTCACAAACAGACTCCCTCTGGCCTTGGATAGATTCATTTAACCAGGCAGACTCTAACTTTGGCCAAAGGTTTTTGCGGGTTTAAACACTCGATAGCGCAGGCCGTAGCCGCCCAGAACCAGCGCGACGATGCCTAGAGTGCCAAGGGCAATGGCGTTGGGCAGCCAAAACACGGCATCAATGTGAGTCGTTTGACCGGGCTGCAGTTGCCAGACGGCCCCAGTTGCATCCTGGCTCAGGGGCGGGGTAGCGGTGGGGGAGATCTGGGCCAGCCCCCAGGGAACTCGGAGGCGAAAGCGCAGCTCAGCCCAGGCGGGGGTGGCGGCATTCTCCTCATTGGCTGGGAGGTCGTGCAGATCGAGGCTGTAGGTGAGGTGGGTGCGGCTAACGAAAACCCAGTTGGTCTGGTCTAGGCCCAGCTCAAAGGGCACTGGCCCCCAGCCGGGCAGCTGGAGATAGGTGGGGCTGGGTTCCCCCAGATTGAACGCCTCAGCTTGGCTAGGAACCGTAGCCAACTCTGGGGTAGAAAACAGCTGCTGAAAGCGATCGCCTAAATCTCGTGCGGTGCCAAAGGGGACGGTCAGAGTGACGGTCTGCGGGCTCTGGCTGAGCTGGCCGCCAAGGGGGCGCGATCGCACCTTGAGCTCCTCCAGCCAGGGGGCCAGGGTGGGCTGGGCCAGGGCGGCCCCACGCTCGCTGAGGGCAAGGGTTTGCTCAATCTGGCCGTGGGTGTGGTGGTCAAAGCGCAGGGTGAGGTCGTAGCGCAGACAGCCGCTCAGCAGCAGGGGCAAGAGCAGCAGGGGAAGCCGTCGCCAGGTCTGCTTAATCGAGCGGCAGGTCCAGCGCAGCCAGGCGAGGCCAGGTCCGGTTCTCAGACGTTTGTAAAGCATGGCGTTACGTTCTCAAATCACTGTCCTCAGCCAGTTCCGTAGCCTTGGTCAACGCTATACCATTAGGAACGTTAGATCCAACGGTAGCCGGTAGCGTTGTATGACTGACCTTTCCCCTGCTTCCACGACCGCCTGGCATACGGTTGGCATCGACGCAGCCCTGCGCCAGCTCGACACCCCCGCCGACACTGGCCTCAGCGCCCAGGTGGTGGTTGAGCGCCGCCAGCAGTACGGACCCAACGAGCTAGAGGAAACCGGGGGGCGCCCCGCCTGGCGCATTCTGCTCGACCAGTTCACCAATATCATGCTGCTGATGCTGATGGCGGTGGCGGTGGTGTCGGCGGTCCTGTCCTTTAGAAATCAGGAATTTCCCAAGGATGCGATCGCGATCTTTGCCATTGTCATTCTCAATGGTGTGCTGGGTTACCTGCAAGAGAGCCGGGCCGAGAAAGCTCTGGCGGCCCTCAAGCAAATGGCATCCCCCAGCGTGCTGGTGCAGCGCGACGGCCGTTTGCAGGAGGTGCCCTCCCAGGACCTGGTGCCGGGCGACATTATGCTGCTCGAAGCGGGCGATCAGGTGGCCGCCGATGGCCGCCTGCTGGAGGCTGTCAACCTTCAGCTGCGCGAGTCGGCCCTGACCGGCGAAGCCCAGGGGGTCAACAAACAGGCCACTCGCACCCTGGCGGCTGATACGGGTCTAGCCGATCGCAAGAACCTGGTCTTTCAGGGCACCGAGGTGGTGCAGGGTCGGGGTCGCGTGTTGATTACCGGCACCGGCATGACCACCGAGCTGGGCCGCATTGCCGCCCTGCTGCAGGGGGTTGAAACCGAACCCACCCCTCTCCAGCAGCGCATGACCCAGCTGGGCAACGTGCTGGTTACCGGGTCGCTGACCCTGGTGACCATTGTCGTGGTTGGGGGCGTGATCTTTGGGGGCTGGCAGGCCTTTGAGCGCCTGCTAGAAGTGGCCCTAAGCATGGCCGTGGCGGTGGTGCCCGAGGGCTTGCCAGCGGTGATTACGGTCACCCTGGCGATCGGCACCCAGCGCATGGTGCGCCGCCACGCCCTGATTCGCCGCTTGCCGGCGGTGGAAACCCTGGGTTCGGTCACCACCATTTGCTCCGACAAAACCGGCACCCTGACCCAAAACAAAATGGTGGTGCAGCAGGTGCGCACCCTTTCTCAGCCAGTGGAAATTACCGGCGAGGGCTATGCCCCAGAGGGCGAGTTCTTGAGTCAGGGCCAAGCCATTGAGCCCCGCCAGACAGCTGATTTGGGGCTACTGCTGCTGGATGGCCTGCTGTGCAACGACGCGGTACTGCAGAAGGAAGCCGGTGACTGGGCGATTATGGGCGACCCTACCGAAGGGGCCCTGGTGGTGATGGCCTGCAAAAGTGGTTTGGACCGGCACCGCCTGGGCCACGAACTGCCGCGGGTCGTGGAGTTTCCCTTTTCGTCAGAACGCAAGCGCATGAGCGTTGTGTTTAGCGGCGTCGAGGTGTTGGCAGGGGACTTGACCCTGCCGGAGAACGTGGCCCAGGCCCCCTACCTGATGCTGGCCAAGGGGTCGCCGGAGATGCTGCTCGACTGCTGCGACAGTGGCCTGAAGGGCATGGAGCAGTTTCCGCTGACGGCCGAGGTGCGATCGCGCATTTTAGATGACAATGCTGCCATGGCGGCCCAGGGGCTGCGGGTGCTGGGCTTTGCCTACCGCCCCCTCGACGCTGTTCCCGCCGAGGGCGACGCCGACAGGGCCGAGCAAAACCTGGTGTGGCTGGGCCTGGTGGGCATGATTGACGCCCTGCGGCCCGAGGTGCGCCTGGCTGTAGAGCGCTGCCGCGGCGCAGGCATTCGCCCGATGATGATTACCGGCGACCACCAGCTCACCGCCATGGCGATCGCCCAAGACCTAGGCATTGCCGATGCCCAAGCCCGCTCTCTCAGCGGTGCTGAGCTAGAGGCTATGAGCCAGGCCGAGCTAGAGGCGGTGGTCAAAGAAGTGAGCATCTATGCCCGGGTATCGCCCGAGCACAAGCTGCGAATTGTGAAGGCCCTGCAAAAAGACCACCAGATTGTTGCCATGACCGGCGACGGCGTCAACGACGCCCCCGCCCTCAAACAGGCCGAGATCGGCATTGCCATGGGCATTACCGGCACCGATGTCAGCAAAGAGGCCAGCGACATGGTGCTGCTCGACGACAACTTTGCCACCATCGTCGCCGCCACCGAAGAAGGTCGGGTGGTTTACACCAACATTCGCCGCTTTGTGAAGTACATTCTCGGCTC
>DASQNN010000047.1:0-6039 GCA_035644955.1 Nodosilinea sp.
GAATCTTTAGAACTGATTTGTTGCTAGCAGCGTTAATCCTTATGGGTTTCTCTTTAGTCATTGGCTATCAGCGGTAAGCTGCTTGAGCTTCGTTAAAGATAATCTCTCACTACGTCCTCACAGACAACCTTGCGATCTAACTATGTATTAAGTGTCAGATCTGCTAGATAAGACCCTGCTTTTTCCGTATTATCTAGCAGAACTACAGAATAATACCCGTTTTTAAGGAATTAGATAGAATATCTGCTGGATAAGCCCAAGGGTTTGGGGTGTTATCGCGCAGATCGGACAGTTAATCCTAGAAAATCGGGCACTTATCTGTCAAATGTGCAGGATAATTACCCGATTCGTGGTCTTATCCAGCACATATCCCTTGCGCTACCCTTGCTGACTAAACCCATGAAAGTGCGCCATCTGCTCTACGGCAGTTTGGCCGCCATAGACCGCACCATCAAAATCCTCCATGCCCTCGGCTACACCGACCCCAACGATGGTCGCGACCCCATCCCTACCGAGAAACCCGACCAGTGGATGGTGATTTTGACCAAGACGCTGCTGGAATCGCGCCCAACTTAGTTGCGATAGACCGCTGTGGCCCAGCGATCGCTGGGCCGCAGAAGCACCGCCAGCCAGGTGACAGCGGACCGTGCGATCGCCCAGCGGAGTGCGGCCTCTGTCAACGTCCTGGCGGCTAACTGAAGAGCGTTAACTCAATAAGGCTGTCCATTCGGTCTATTCTTGTAGGATGCCGTGTTCAGCCCAGCCGTAGCCATGCACAATTTTTTACCCGTCGCTTACTTCGAAGGCCAGTTTTGCGACTTTAGCGACGCCAAACTCTCCGTCGCCACCCACGCCCTGCACTACGGCACCGGAGCCTTTGGTGGGCTGCGGGGCATCCCCGACCCGGCGGGGGGCAACCGTGTTTTGCTGTTTCGCCTCGATCGCCACTGCCAGCGGCTCAGCACCAGCGCCCGCCTGCTCAACTACGACCTGCCCGCCGACAAAATTCAGGCAGTAATCGAAGATTTCGTCCGCAAAAACAGCCCCGACAAATCCTTCTATATTCGTCCCTTTGTCTACACCTCCGACCTGGGCATTTCGCCCCGGCTGCACAACGTCGAAAAAAGCTTTTTTGTCTACGGGTTAGAGCTGGGCGACTACCTCTCGCCCGAAGGCGTCACCTGCCGCTTTAGCTCGTGGTACCGGCAAGAAGACCGCAGCCTGCCCCTGCGCGGCAAAATTAGCGGGGCCTACATCACCTCATCGCTAGCCAAAACCGAGGCGGTCGAGTCGGGCTTTGACGAATCGATTTTGATGAATGCTCAGGGCAAGGTGAGCGAAGCCTCGGGCATGAATGTGTTTATCGTTCGCAACGGTCAGCTGGTTACCCCCGGCTACGAGCAGGATATTCTGGAAGGCATTACCCGTGACAGCATCGTCACCCTGGCCCGGGATCTGGGCATTGAGGTGGTCGAGCGTCCGGTCGATAAGTCTGAACTGCTAATTGCCGACGAGGTATTTCTCAGCGGCACGGCGGCCAAAATTACTCCAGTGCGTCGGGTAGAGTCGTATACCTTTTCCACGAGCCGCCCCATCACCGATCGCCTGCGGGAAAAACTCACCGCCATCACCGAAGGGCGCGACGACAAGTACAAAGACTGGGTGTTTGCGATCGATTTGGGATAGCCTTAGCCCAAAATCACCCTTTATAAATCACTCCTGATAAAACCTTGCGAAACGCCACTTTGTCGTAGCCTGCGGCGTAGAAGTCGCGAATACGCCCTTCCTCTTGATAGCCGCAGTTAGCGTAAAACGCCCGTACGTGCTCAAAGTCGGGGGAACCTGAGGTTTCGACTATCAGCAGGCGGCCACCGCGTGCCGCTAGGGTTTGCTCGACGTGGTTCAATAGCGCTGTCCCCCGCCCTTGTCCTTGGCGGCTAGGGTGAATAGCAATCAGCTGTAGATTCCAGGTCTGATCGGTCATGCGTTCTGGCTCACAATAGGCAACCCCCACGGGCCCACTGTCGTCGTCGGTCAACCAAAATGCCTGGTTAGCCGTGGTGTCGGCAAAGGAGTTGGCCAACATGGTGCTCAACTCAAGGAGTTGGTGCGGGTCAAACAGTCCAGTCGCGTCAGCTAGGGAGATCAGGTGGCTGGTATCAGCGGCGATAGTGGGGCGAATCATTCAACAACCTAGGGTTTTACGGGGGTATCGGTAGGTAGCTACTACTGCCAAATTCTGCTGCTCTCTCAAGCCATATAAGGCAAACGGTTTTCGGAGTTGCTGGATACATGTATGAATCAAAAATGCAACATTTTCTGTCGGGGCAAACGGCCGTTTGCCCTTACCCGAATTTATGCCTCAATTCAGCAACGCCGGTTTTCTTTTTGGGGATTACTGAATTAAACAGGGTAACTAAATTCAAATTTGCACCCGTTCCTGCGCTGGGTTGTTCACAGCTCATCCTACATCCGCTTGCTTAAAATGCCCTGAGTCTTTAAGCAGGCCCCTAACGCTAGATTGCAGGGTTGCGATCGCGATCGCGGCGGGCCTAGAGCAGGTTCCTAAACACCAGGGCTAGCTGCCCCTTGAGCTTTTCGGCTTGGGAGCGATTTTGCCAGTCGGCGTAGGTGAGACAGTGGCTATTGGCCATGGCATCGATAAAGAACTGCTCCACCTGGCGCGCCAATTCGGGATAGGCGCCGGAGATATTCAGCTCATCGTTGTGGAAGTAGCTGCGGGGGTCAAAGTTGGCACTGCCGGTGCTGACCCAGTCATCGTCGACCAGCACAAACTTGGCGTGCATCATGCTGAGCTGGTACTCACAAATTTTGATGCCCGCCTTCAGCAGGGGGCCGTACAGGCAACGGCTGGCTAGGTGCACCATAAGCTTATCGGTGGCGGGCCCCATGGTGAGAATGCGAACGTCAACCCCTTTTTGGCAGGCGCGGATTAGGGCTTTGACGGTGGCGTCATCGGGCACCAGGTAGGGGCTACCAATCCACAGCCGTTTTTTGGCCGCCAAAATGTGGAGCTGCATCAGCAGCCGCATGGAGGACTCGTTGAGGGTGGAGGTGTTGTCGGTGATAAAAAGCGGCGTAGATCCCTGCTTTTGTACTGCATGCATACCTTGTTTCAGGTCGATGCACCCGCCAGCGCTAGACCAGTTTTGCAGAAATTTGCCCTGGAGTAGACTCACCACTTCGCCTTCGTAGGCCACCTCAAAGTCGAGCCAGGGGGCAACATCGTGGTCAAAGGCGACCCCGTCCCAAAAGTCGGACACGCCGGCCCCGCCGATCAACACCCGCTGCCCGTCCACGATCAGCAACTTGCGGTGCGATCGCGAGTTGTACTCCAGGGGTGCCCGCCAGTCGAGGGGGCGGAAAAACTGAATTTCGACGCCGATATTTCTCAGCCGCCACCAGTATTTTTCAGGCATTGCCTTAGTGCCCTGGTGGTCGAGCAAGAGCTGGACTGCGACCCCGGCCAGGGCGCGATCGGTAATGACTTCGGCAAAGGCATCGGCCCGGCGACCGGGGGTCATAAAGTAGGTTTCGTACTGAATCAAGTGTTCAGCACTGGCCATAGCGGCGTTGCGGGCAGCGTAGACATCGTCTATCTCGCGCCAAAAGCCGACCAGGTGGCCGGTGGTGTCGGCGGAGTTGGCCAACCCCTCTAAACTGAGGGCAAAGCAGGGGTCATCCAGGCTGGGCACGTTTTCGATGGTGCAGCTAGACGCCTGGCGAAAACTTCCCATTAGGTATCCATAGATGATCAGGGCCAGCACCACCACCAGCACCACCACTAGCCCGAGGCCCAACCACCACAGCCAGGGCACAGGGGGAGGTTCTCCATCGGAACCTGAAGCTTCTGGCGGGCTAGGCATTGCGATGGATTACCGTGACGAAAAAGTAAGCTCCCAGCATCAACACTTGCCGCCTTTAGTATCTCTACCCTAAGAATAGCCCTTAAGTCGTTGCCAATATAGCAGCTGTATGGTGAGCTGCTGTTTTTGGGGTTTCGTCAAATTCAAAATCATGGCTCGCCCTTAGCCGGTAGCCTGTTTTTGCCGAATGCGAGATATTTCAATTTCCGAGCATGACAGACCCTTAGTAGGTAATTGTTTCCTCGGTGTACTCGCGAGGCTCGATGTGAATGGTGATCCGGGCGGGGCCGTAGGCGGCCTCTAGCCGCTCTTCTACCGCCTCCGTCACAATGTGGGCGGCGCGAATATCGGTGGGCTGCACCACCAGGTGCATGTCGATAAACACCTGCCGCCCCAGCACGCCGCGGGAGGCAATGCTGTGGCAGTTGAGCACCCCCGGCACCTGCATCACCTGGGCGTGGATGGCTTCGGGGGCGATCGCCATCTCATCCACCAGCCAGGGCAGGTTTTCGCGCAGCACCGTCCAGCCGCTCTTAAACACCAGCAGCGCCACCGGAAAGGCCAGGGCCACGTCCAGCCAGTCTAGCCCCTGCCACACGCCGATCAGCCCGGCCAGCACCACGATGGTGGTCCAGATGTCGCCCATGGTGTGGTGAGCGTCGGCCACCAAAATTTTGCTATTGAGGGCCAGGCCCACCCGGCGCTCGTAAAAGGCCACAAAAATATTGATGCCCAGCACAAGCAGCATGATCCATAGGGCGGTGGCGCTCATGGTGACCGGGTTGCCCCCAGAGATAATGCGATCTACAGCACTTTTGAGAATTTCAAAGCAGGCAATGCCTAAAAAGGCCGCTATGCCAAGGGCACCAATGGCCTCAAACTTTTGATGGCCGTAGGGGTGGTCGCGATCGGGCAGGGGGTCGGCGAGGCGATTGGTGGCCAAACCCAGCACGTTGTTGGCGCTGTCGGTAACGCTGTGCAGCGCGTCGGCCAGCAGGCTCAGCGACCCGGTTAACCAGCCCACTGTAGCCTTGAGCACCACTACCGTCAGGTTGAGGGCTAAGGTAATCAGCAGCACCCGCTGCACTGCCTGGCGATGGTCGAGGGTGGGAGTCGGGGGGCGATCGAGCATAGGCACACCCGTGGGCAAAGACCAAAGAGCGCCTTGGCGAGGAACACCGAAGACAGTCCCTGGGTCTACATTACTGCTTTGACGACGGTTTGGAATGCTCTAACTGGTGCCAGCCAGCGTGGCCAAAGCCAACCCAGCGCTCGGTATTCGGTACCCCACGAGCAGCAACGATCCCTTAATCCTGATAAATTTAGTTTAAGGATTCCGTAAATACCCTTAGGCACCAGATTTCAGAACGGGGGTAGTCCGACTAGTGTAGGAGTGATGGATAAGGCGATCGATTGCGATCGCCGGTGCTTGCGCCACCTTGCCGCTGCCGTTCCACAACTCGACGCCCCCGTTTGTTCCCCTGCCCCATTCCGTGCCTAGCATGAAACACTGGTCTGCTATTACCGCACCCACTCTGGGGTTGACAGTGGCCCTGGCCGCCGTCTTGACTCCCGGGCTGGCGATCGCCGCAGACCCGCTGCCCCCAGGGCTAATTGAACTCACCAATGGCAATGCGGTCTACCGGGCCGATCTGCTGCGCTTTAGTGAAGACCAATCCTGGCTGGTAGACGGTGTTGAAACGCTGTTTAGCGATCTGTACTTTCTCAACCTTGGCAACAGTTCAGCCGAGCGAGAGCTGCGGCTCGAAGACCTGCGGCCGGTGGCCTTCAGCCAGCTCGCCAGCAACCACATCAGCGCGACCTTTTCAACCTTTGGGGCCAATCTCAATTTTTCCATTGACTCTGTGCTGTTGGGGGGGGCCCCCGGTAGCTATCGCGCCGCCCGCCACGAAACCGTAACCCTCACCAACACCGGCAGCAGCTGGCTCGATGTCAGTCTGTTTAAGTACATTGACTACGACCTCCAGTTCGACGGCATCATCAACAACAACAGCACCTTCTTTGCGGGCAATACCCTCACCCAGACCGACCCCAGCGGGGCCGTAGCGACCCTGGCGGTAGACCAAACCCCCTCAGTAGTGCAGATTAGCCCCTACGGCCCCCTGCTGGCTCAGCTCTACAACTCCCCCGC
>DASQNN010000048.1:0-4825 GCA_035644955.1 Nodosilinea sp.
CAGTGCCGCTCACCGCTTAGCCCTGCAAACCCTAGGCCCCACGCCCCAGCATCGGCGCTCGTTCAAGGGTTGCAGCTAACGTTTTACCCTGTGCGAAAGTTCTGACCTAGTTCGCGCTGTCATAGTTTGCATAGGGCATAGGCATAGGGCTGGAGCCAGATATCCTACAACGTTACCCTAGCGCAGCCCCGATAGGTCAAATGCACCCCCGGCATGGATTCCGTGGTGAAGGAGCAACCTTATACCAAAGCGTCATGCAGCACTGGAAGCCCCAGCCCGGATCACTTATGAGCCGTAGCCAACCCTGGCAGAACGGCGGTCTCTAGAGGAGTGCTTGTGGGATAGCCGTTCTGGCTGTCCACGCCTCAATTGACAGTCAACTCAAGGAGTATGCTACCGCTAGCCCATTGTTTATGAAAGTTGTTTATGAAAAAAGTAGGGTAGAAAGATGCCCACAGTTCCCCATTCTTTGCTATGCTAAAACACCGAATGCGGATGTGGCGGAATTGGTAGACGCGCTAGATTTAGGTTCTAGTGTCTTCGGACGTGAAGGTTCAAGTCCTTTCATCCGCATAGTTAAAAGTTATCGCTAGGCAGCGGAGAAGCTACCTAGCGGTGACTCAATGCCCGCCAAGCGATTAGGCTAAGGGCCAGAGAAAATGGCTTCTTCTAAATCTTGGCGGCTCAGGGAATATTTAAACACTCGCTGAATGTCTTTTTCCTCGGTTCCGGCACTGATGTAGCGAACCACAATACAGTCTGTTTCAAGCACAATTTCGGCTTCCCAGCGGGGACGTACGATGTGCCAACAGTGAAGGTCGTCGTTTTGGTTACAACCCTGCTGGCGCAGCCAAACCTCAATGTCGGGCAGGGGATGGTTGTAGAGAGGGGTCGCTGCGGAAGGGAGTGCCATAGGACGAATTAATGATTAATTAGTGCAGAATTAGTTGGTGCAGACCAGAATTAGACAGTTGGGCTAGAGCCATTTAGGTGGTGCCGCCGAAGGTGTTGGATGAGCAGAATGTTTAGGAATGGCGGGGGCCACCCCAGGGGATGTCTCTGAGCCGCTAGTTTCTAGAGATGGGGCGGCTGAGCCTAGGTTGGGCACAGTCTGCTCACGTTCTGGTTCAAGGTTAGATCCTAGCTCGGCGGTGTAGTCTCCGCGCGTAAGGCCTACGGTGACCACCAGCGCCAGACAGGCGACAAAGGTGAGCCCCAGGATAAATAGAGCAAAAATCTCTCCAGCAGAGAGGGGGCGATCGGTGGGGTCTAGGTACATGTTGGCGGGCTCTCGCCGCTGAGGAGAACTTGCGGTGTTCTTCAGCGACTCTAGGGGCTGCATCACTGAGATGCGGGAGTAACCCACCTGCTGATCGTAGGCCCAGCGGCGATCGGGGCTGCTGAGAATAGCGTAGGCCTCGTTGAGCTGCTGAAACTTCTCGGTGGCCTCGATCGCGGGTAGCTCGGTGGTATCGGGGTGGTAGAGCTTGCTCAAGTCGCGAAAGGCGCGCCGAATCTGCTGGGGGCTAGCGGTGGGCTTGATCCCCAACTGATCGTAGTGGGTTTTAGGTCTTGGATTCGCGTCAGGCATAGCATCCCACTGGCAGGGCAAAGGGCAACAGGCATAGGCTGGGCTACCCCGGAGCCAGTTCCCAATCTTCAAACGATCGGGTCAGACGAATTTGGGCTAGGGTAAACACCACCGGAATGACTCGGCTGTAGTTAGTGGCTACAGCGCGCCAGCCCAGGTCCGCTAAAAACCAGCCCCATAGGGTAGGCCCTAGCACCGAAAAAACGGCCCGCGTGGCCCCGTAGCGAGCGGCGCTAACGGCTACCCCCCGCGATGCCATACGCAAAGCAAACCGCTGGTGAATTTGAGCCATTACCGTACCGCCTCCCTTTAGCATCGCCTGGCGGGTCACCTCGTAGCGGGCCATTTGAAAGGCCATCTGCCCGGCGATTTGCTGGAGTAGCCAGGGCTGTAGTACGGCACTCACCGCCACAGCACCGCTGCCCTTTGCCAACAACCTCAGGGGGTTGGCCTGTAGGGCCAGGGGCAGGGCCTCGAATTGGGCTGAGCCTTTCAGGGATTGTTGGATGGACTGCTGGAGGCGATCGCGCTCGACCTGGGGCAGCTTATTCCAGTTGCTGCGCAGCAGGTGCAAAAAGACTTCTGCTTCTAGCTCATCGGTCGTCCAGGATTTGGCGTAGGGCAGCTTGAGGTAGTGGCAAACCTGAATCAGCGTTTGGCGATAGGTCACGCGCTGACTTTGGCCATTGATCACCGTCAGCCCATCCGCCGCCAAAAATCGAAAACGCTGCTCTAATCGGTCGATCCACTGCTGCCGAGGGCCGCTCTGGATTGTTAAAGGGTCAGCATTTTGCAAATAGTCTAGCGGGTTGAACCGAGGCCGAAACAGCATTTCCGTTAGGGCCAAGAGTTCTTCGTCTGTTGCTAGCTCCAGGGCAGACCGCAGCTCATCCACCGGGCATCACCGTTTAAAAACTGTCTTACATTTTTACACAATTCTCCAAGATAGTCCCCAAGATAGGATGTTGGACGAGGGCAGCGAGCAAAAGTTTAGGAAAACCGGTATGGAAGATGTGGTGGTGATCGGGGCGGGGCTCAGCGGGCTGACAGCGGCCCAGCGGCTGCACCAGGCGGGTTTCCGGGTAGTGGTGGTCGATAAGTCTCGGGGGCTAGGGGGGCGATTGGCCACCCGCCGGATTGGCCCCACCGCTATAGACCACGGCTGTCAATATTTGCAGCCAGCCGATTCGGCCCTAAGCCCTATTCTTGCACTGTTGGAATCGGGTGTACTGCGGCCCTGGCAACCAGAATGCTTTGAGCTAACGCCCGATGGCGCGCTAACGGCAATGCCACCGAAAAAACTCTATGTAGCCCCTCAGGGGATGAGCGCAGTGGCGAAGACCCTCGCGCTGGGGCTAACCATTCAACGCCACTGGCTGGCCACTGCCCTAACGCCTCTACCCCAGGGCTGGCGCATTGAGGGCGACTGTTTGGGGCAGACCGAACCGCTAAAGCCCAAGGCCTTTGAAGCCAGAGCCGTAATCGTAGCCATCCCTGCATCCCAGGCTGCCGCTTTGATGACGACAGCGGCCCAGGACCACGGTGGGCTGAAAGATTTGCTTCATCAGCTTCAAGCAGTGGAGTTTGAGGCCGTAATTACTACCATGGCGGGCTATGGCCCGGAGGACGCCGTGAGTCTGCCCGTTCAAAAAGGCTCAGGCGGCTGGATGATCGAGGGTAACGCCCACTCCACCCTGCGATGGGTAGCTCTAGACAGCAGCAAACGCACCGATCCCCAAGAACCGGTGGTTGTGCTTCACAGCAGTGCGGCCTTTGCGGCTGACGCCTTGGGCCAAGCCGACCTAGAACCAGTGGGCCAAGCGCTCTTGGCCGAGGTGGCGAACCTAGGGGCGTGGATGGGCTCTCCCCGGTGGATGCAGGTGCACCGTTGGCGCTATGGGTTTGTGCGCCAGGCTTTAGGTGCACCGCTCCTAAGCAGCCCCCAAGTCGTGAACCTAGTGGGCTGCGGCGACTGGTGCAATGGTGGCCATGCCGAGGGCGCGATCGCCTCAGGCTACCAGGCGGCCACCGTTATTGGGCAAGCCCTGAGCTAGCAAAAGGGTAGTGGTTAGCCTAAGCGTTGCTGTTGTTGGAGTAATCGCTGCTTTCTTTATCTTCGCTACCCTCTTCGTCGGTAGCGCCAGAGTTGTTGCGGCGGAAGAATCGCTGGTTGCCAGACCGCTTCTTACGAAACTTGCGGGCGTAGGCTTGGTTACGCAGAGCTTTTTCTTTTTTCGGATTGCGACGCTTAGACATTAAATAACCTCAAACAACAGGGCAGATGTGATCAGCAAACAAAGAATGGCAGTTACACGAGAGACTTTCTCAGCGTTAGGAATCGCTAGCTGCCCAAACAAAAAGCAGCAGACAACGCTGCGCTTACCCTAACCAGACACTCTGCCCGCACTGGCATTCGCCACTGACGACATGCCATGACCAAAGGTTTACTTTAGCACATGGAGATACCGCAGCCGGAAATATAGCGTTGGCCAGCTAGTTTAGGACATGATCAGGTATCTCAGCCCAGGCTGGGACACTAGCTGGCTCGCAACCGCCACTCTAAGTATCCCGCTGTTGTCATGGCCTAACCCAGGTGGCGATTGTTATAGAATCGCGAAGACGTCAAGGCAGTGAGGTGATAAGCCCTTGGAGAAGGATAGCCTTTCTCCTACCGCTTTACTGCCTCACCGCCCGATCGTCCTACTAACCTATGCGCCCCTACAGCTGACTAGAGCTGAGCACCTTCTCCGCGCTGGCAGGATCGGGGTTTGCCTCGGGGGTATCGGCCTCGGAGGGGGGCACCACCTGCCAGAACTGGGGCAGGTACTCGCCCCAGTGGGCCAAAATTTGCTCTGCTTTGGGGCTGCCGGTATGGGCTAGGTGAGCTTCAATCAACGCCTTTAGCTGGGCTTCGCCGGCTGGGGTAATGACCCGCTGTACCTTCACGATTTCGGGGTTGACCCGCACCGGAAAGCGCCCGTCTTCGTCCAGGAAATAGCCCAAGCCGCCGGTCATGCCAGCACCCACGTTGCGGCCTACAGACCCTAGCGCCACCACAACGCCGCCGGTCATGTATTCGCAGCAGTGATCCCCCGCCCCTTCAATTACGGCCTGGCCCTTGGAGTTGCGAACGGCGAACCGCTCCCCGGCGGTGCCCAGGGCATAGAGGGTGCCGCCGGTTGCGCCGTAGAGGCAGGTGTTGCCCACAATTACGTTGGTCGAGGGATCGTAGGT
>DASQNN010000049.1:0-17913 GCA_035644955.1 Nodosilinea sp.
GCGGCCCTGGCTGCCGTAGGCTCCGGCCCACACGTGCAGGCTGTGATCGTACTGGTAGACCAGGTCTCGGGTGTATTCCTCTAGCTCTCGCCAGGGGCCACGGTTGTTTTCGGGAGCCTGGGGAATGATGTTGGTCATTAAGAAGGTAGCGGCATTGTCGCCTACGGTGCCGGTGCGATCGCCCGAAGGCACCACATGGCCGCGATCGTAGCCACTGCCCCGATAGTCGTTGGGGGTGACCTGGTAAAACCCGGCGGGCAGGGCCCCATCAGGGCGAAAGTTGTCTTGGCGACCGACCGGCCCCAGCCAGGCGGCATCGACCTCCCAGCTGGCCCAGTTGGGCCCGTTGCGATCGCGGCTGTAGGAGAGCGCGTACTGGTGGCGCTGAATTAAATAGTTGTTGGGGTTGGTGGTAGCCGCCTGGCTGGGGTTGCCTAGCACCAGGTGGGGGGCATTAGAGAAGGGCACCGGTGGGTCAGGCGAGGGCGGCACCGGCGGCAATAGCTCACAGGCGGTGCCATTGCCATCGCCGTCGAGGCCATAGGGATCGCCGCCAAAGGCTTCTAGCACAGCCTGAGCCTGGGTCTGGCTAGCAAAGTCGCCGCAGTTGCAGTCGTCGTCTACGCAGGGGGGCAGGGCCGACAGATCGGCCGTCCGGTCTAGCAGCAGCAGGTCGCCACAGCCCACCAGCCCGGCACCCAGGGCAAGTAGAACCAGCGATCGCCGCCAGAAACTCCTGTAAACAAAAGCCATAGCTAAGCAACCCATAGGAAATCTAGGCCCGCAGGTCGGAACACATCTATACAAATGTACTCATATACGGCGTCGGAGTACCGGCTGAACTCCAACATTTTGGGTTGAGTCCTAGGGGCAGGGAAAAGGCCGGAGGTTGCGCAAGGGCTCGATAGCGTTAACAATGTGAAACGTGGCCTGGCTTATGCCCCTGCCCGGCATAGGGATACTGAATCCAGAGCGGGTAAGGGGTGCAGTTGAGGCCAGAAGTACCAAAACCGAAGCACCAAGACTTACGGTTTTGACGCTTTTACCCATTCACTCCCAGGACGATTATGCTTAACCAAGCAATTACTCAGCTACAGGCATGGTTCCCCGCCAAAGCCGTACACGCCCACTGCGATGGCCCCTGCGGCGTTTACGACCCCTCCTCGGCTCGCGTGGCCGCCGAAGCCGTGCTGTCGATGACTAAAAAACTGGTGGATCTTGAGGTACCCGCCTCTGGCGACAAGGCCGCAAGCGTGGCCTACCACAACACTTTTGCTCGCTATACCGCCATCAAAGAAGAGCAGGCCCAAATCGCCAAAGCCGAGCTGCTGGTGCTCTGGACCGACTACTTCAAGCCTGTGCACCTAGAGCAGTTTCCCGATCTGCACGACACCTTTTGGAAGGCCGCCAAACTCTGCTCTGCCTGTAAGGTCGAGGTCAGCGTACAGCACGCCACCGAACTGATGGAAGCCGTGCAGAAGATTCACACCATGTTCTGGGCAACTAAGAACCGCGATGTTTCTTGGTACACCGCAAGCTAGGGATGGGAAAGTGGGGGGATGAGGGGATGGGGGGATGAGGGGTGAAAAAAGGACCTGTCACCTCATTATCTTCACCTCCCTTATTTTCTAGAACCGCTAGTGACAAATCTCCTCGAAACCGCTTCGCTACCGCCGTCGCAGTTGCGCCATAGCCACTCTACTGATGTAATTCTGTGGCTGTTGCGTCAGCGGTGGCGGTTTCGCATTGTAGGTGAGTCGATGCTGCCACTGCTAGAGGCGGGCAGTGAGGTGCTGATCAACCCCAGGGCCTATCGCCACCGCCGGCCAGCCCCAGGAGACCTGGTGGTGGCTTATCACCCCCACCAGCCCGGTCTAAGGCTGATTAAGTGGGTGGTCTACGGCGATGAGAGCGGCTGCTTTGTAAAAGGGCTCAATAGCACCGGCAGCACCGACAGCCGCCAGTTTGGCCTGGTGCCCTGGGAGGGGATTGTGGGGCAGGTGGTGTGCCGGTTTCCCTAAGGCAAGAGGGGAAGGCTGTGCAAATTCTTTTATGCAAATCCTTTGACGACGGCCATGATTTCGGCGGGGGAATCGACGCGGTAGGCCTGGATGCCGACGGCGCGAGCGGCCTCGACATTGCGGGTGCCATCGTCGAAAAAGGCAACGGTTTCGGCGGCGGTGCCCAGGGTCTTTAGCAGGTGCTCAAAGATGGCGGCACTGGGCTTCATGATGCCAATTTTGTAGGACAAAAAGAGCTGGTCAAAGTAGTCAAAAAAGTCGTAGCGATCGCGCAGGCGCTCGTAGTGGGCCGGGTTGGTATTAGACAGCAAAGACAGATGGTAGCGGGATTTGAGGGCGCTGAGCACCTCATTGCACTGGGGCAGCGGAGCCTGCACAATTTCTAAGAATTCGCGCTGTAGGATCTCGGGGGCGATCGCCAGATCAAACTCCTGAATAAAGGCGGTGGTAAAGCCGTCAAAGTCGCTGCGACCGCTTTCAAAGTCGGCGGTGCTGGGGGTACTAGCCCAGAGCTTGTGCACTTCGTCCACAGTCATAGGGCGGTTCAGCAATTTTTTGACCCGCTCGACCCACTGCAGTTCGATCAGCACTCCCCCCATGTCAGACACAATGTGCGTAATGGCCATCGTCGTTGCCCCGGCGAAAATTTACCAGACTTACCTTAGCGGGCTTTGTCGCCAGTGTCGGTGTTGTGGAATTAACCCCTGTGACGGCAGGTTACGTTTTTTTTCGCCGAGCGCTACTCGATCAGCCCCGCGATCGCCCAAATGGCCACTCGGCAAACCTTGGGCTTCTGTATCGCAATGTAACAGCAATGGCGAAATGACGGCACCGAAAGAATAGTTCACACCGGCAGTCAACAAAGTTCGCTAGGCTGAAATCATTGATAAATAAAGAACTCAGCCAATATCCAAACCGTCTTAATTGTCATGGCGGTGACTATATCGGGTTCCCAAGCCGCACTTCATTCTTCATCTATTTACAGGGCATACATTCATGTCTACGCTGTCTACGCTATCTCACTCCACTGCCGCTAGGCCCACCCGCTGGGTCGGGGCAGTTTTGTTTGCGCTGATGTTTTGGTTCAGCAGCAGCCTGCTGATGGATTTTGTGATTATGCCAGGGCTGTTTGTAGGCGGCATGATGAGCCAGCCCGACTTTGGCCCCGCTGGCTACGCCATGTTTTGGGTGTTTAACCGCATCGAGCTGCTGTGCGTAGGCGTGATTTTAACCGGCCTGCTAGTGGCCCGCCACACCCAAGCCCGCCGTGAGCAAGATGTCATCGCCAGTGGTCTGCGCAGCCGCTGGGCCACTGAGATTGCGATCGCGCTGCTGGCTATTACCCTGGTGCTAACCTATGCGATCGCCCCAGCCATGGCTGCCCTGGGCGCATCCCTAGACCCCTTTGCCACCGCCGCCGTACCTGCCGCGATGGATGAGATGCACGGGCTGTACTTTGGCCTGGAGGCGCTAAAGCTGGTGGGCTGCGGCGCACTGCTGAACCTGTTTTATCGCGACTTCAGCTCGGTTAAAGACGCCTAATACCAAAGCCGAGTTATACAACCCCGATTCGAAACCGATACCTCGTAGGGGGCATTGCACTGCAATGCCCCTACAAACCGGGGGTTATACAGACAGGATTTGGTGTAATTGGGTCAAAATTTCCAGCGGTGAAATCAATAAAGCCTCCGGTCGATGGGACCGGAGGCTTTATCACTGTGATCGGTTTTAGGGAGCCTAAAGCCGGTTGTTGACCAGGCTCTGGCGGGGGTTAGTGGTGCGGCTGTCGCGAATTTGCTCGTAGAGCTGACGTTCGGAGTCGCTCAGGGCGGTGGGGGGGGTGATCACAACTTTGATCAGCAGGTCGCCGCGATCGCCCTTGGGTCGGGGCCAGCCCTTGCCCCGCAGTCGCAGACTCTGACCTGACCGAATGCCCGGGGGTAGGTTCATCGTCACGCTGCCGTCGGGGGTAGGTACGTCTATCTTGCCGCCTAGCACCGCTTCGTCGGGGGCAATGGGCACCTCGGCGGTAAGGCTATCGCCGTCTAGCTTAAAGAAGCTGTGGGTATCAAGCTGCACCACCAGATAGATATCGGCGGGCTGCTTGCTGTAGGGGTTCATCGGTCCCTTGCCCTTAAGCCGAATTTTGGTGCCCTGCTTGGCCCCGGGGGGAATGCGCACCTCTACACTGTCGTTGCCAATGCGCAGGCGCTTTTGCGCCCCGTGGAAGGCCTCGCTGAAGGTGAGGCGAATGTTGGCCTCTTGGTCAAAGGATTGGCTGGTGGCGGTGTCGTAGCCAAACCCTGGCCCACTGGGGCCACCGCTAGGGGTGCCGTAGGGATACGCTCGCCCGCCCCCGCCGGGGGTCGAAAAGCGGCCCAGCAGCTCGTTGATAAACTCGTCAAAGCTGCCGTAGTTGCTAAAGTCAAAGCCGCCCATGTCGCCGGGGGTGCCGTAGGGGCTACCGGCCCCAGCGCGGCTAGCCTGCTGCCAGTACTGGCCGTACTGGTCATACTTTTTGCGCTTGTCGGCGTCCGAGAGCACTTCATAGGCCTCGCTGACCTCTTTAAACTTGGCCTCGGCGGTTTTGTCGTTGGGGTTCACGTCGGGGTGGTACTTGCGGGCCAGCTTGCGAAACGCCTGCTTAATATCATCGGCCTCCGCAGTGCGGCTGACCCCCAGTACGGCGTAATAATCTTTAAAGCCCGTAGCAGCCATTCCTGTCCTCCTAAAAACCCGCGCCAGTTTTGCCTACCAGTCTCTGCCTACCAATCTTTGCCTAGAGGCGATTTTATTGTAGTCAACTCTCAGCTCAGGGAGAGGCGCTGTTGCCGTCTCTCCGAACGATGACTACCCCTGGATTTAGCCTAGCAAACCCACAGCCCGAGAGAAGTTCGGTTTTCCAGGTCGAGGTGGGTATGGCTGGCGGCGGCGCCCCTAGCTGACGCCAACGACGGCATCGAGTTCGGCGTAGTCAGGCAGGGTGGTGTCGATGGGAGCGCCCCTGCGGATGACGACGCGATCGCTCTGGGGCCGCGACAGCAGCTCGCTAAAGTTGCGCGCCTTAAACACCACCAGGTCGGCGGGGCGGCCCAGCCCGATGATACCTTCCTCTAGCCCCATAATTTGGGCCGGGGTGCGCGTTACGGCCTGGGGCCAGTCGCCAATGGGGCGATCGAGCTGGCCAATGCGTACGGACTGGGTAAAGACTTCTACCATGTCGTGGTCGCCGTAGGCAAAAAAGGCGTCGCGGCAGTTGTCGCTGGCCAGGGCCACCGCCACCTCAAACTGGCGCAGCTCGGGCAGCAGGGTCACGCCCCGGTAGCGGGGCATGCGGCCGGGCTTGCGGTCTTGTAGGTAGAGGTTACACATGGGCAGGCTGACCACGCTAACCCCCGCTTCTTTGAGCAGGGCCAGGGTCGTCTGGACGCGCTCCGGCTGCTGCACCGAGAGGCTACAGCAGTGACCGCAGTTGACCCGGCCCGTAAAGCGACGGCGCAGCTTGGTTTCGGCCACCACCCGCAGCCCCTCGGCTTGGGGGTCAAGACTCTCATCGGCATGGAAGTCGAGGTCTAGCCCCCGCTCCTCGGCCAGGGCAAAGGCGCGATCGATCTGGGCCTCAAGTCCCGGTTGAGGATAGATAACGCCGCCCAAAATACCGCCATAGCTGGCTACAGTGTCAGCCAGCTTCTTCGCTTCCGGGCGGTCGTAGTAGTCCATTGACACCAAACAGACGGCTTGCAGGGTGAGTCGGCCGGCCCACTCCTGCCGCAGCCGCGCAAACACCGCAAAGCTGACGTCCTCTTGACCGTTCAGGCAGTCTAGGTGGGTTCTGACCGCCTGGGTGCCGTGGGCGTAGCTGCACCGCAGGCCAAAGGCCATGCGCGAGTAGAGGTCTTCGGTACTCCAGTGGCGCTGGTCGGCGGCGGCGGCGGCTAGAGCCGCATCGAAGCTGCCGTCGGGGTTGGGGTTACGCAACCAGGTGTGGCCTTTGTCTAGGTGAGTGTGGCAGTCGGCAAAGCAGGGCCACACCATACCCTGGCCCAAATCGTAGTGGGGCAGCTCATCCGCCAGAGCCGAAGTGACTGGTACCAGGGCAGCAATCTCCCCGTCCTGAATGCGCAGATGGGCGGCGACTAGGTTTTCTAGCCGGGGCGGGGCCGCCAGCTCAGCAATGGGGGTGCGTAGGGAAGCCGCAGCCTCTAGGCAGGCCAGGGGCAGGCGGGCGTTGCACAGCCAGTAGTCGGAGGGCGAGGCCGCAAACAGATCTGTGAGAGGTAAAGTCATGGCATCACCGTATCACTAAGTTTTGCCCCATAACAGGCCCACCATCGGTTCTGCAATCGACCCTGCAATTGGCCCTGCAGAAGGTTGCAACGGCCCAGTACAATCCTCTCTTGGCCCTCAGTGGTTATTCGTCGGTATACATGCGCTCGACGGAGAAGTCGATGATGGTGTCTTCAAAGCGGTTGAAGGTGATGCGCATTTCATCGTAGGCGCGGGCGGTAGACACACCACCCGGCGTGGGGCAAGTCACCTGCAGCAGGGTTTGAAACGACTCGTAGACCTCGTGGGTATACAGCGTTTTTTCGCAGAGGGGGCTAATGAACCCCTCGATGGCGAGTTGGTTGAGTGCTGCTACCCCCAGGGGGCTTTGCAGCACAAAGCCCCAAATCAGGGTCTGGTCGTCGGCGCTGGCCGGCTGCCAGACCTCGGGCAGGGCGGCACTGGCTTGAGCTTGGGCCAAGCCGTTCTCGGCCGGGCCAGCATCAATGGCCGCACCCCCTGCCCCACCCAACACCAGTAGACTGACGCCAGCGGCCAGTCCGGTCCAGCGCTGCCATCCAGACGGCTTGTTCATAACCTTCTCCATTAACTGTTGCCCCATTTTAGGAAGCTAGACTGGGCCTACGCTCGATGGTTACGGGATTTGCAACAAAGAGCCCCCCTGTTCTCAGCTGCGAACTGAGGGCAGGGGGGCGATCGCGCCTAGTTCAATCGCGCCTAGTTCAATCGCGCCTACAAATATCTAGGCCTGTTCGGGCACAAACTCCAGGGAGACGCCGTTCATACAGTAGCGCTGGCCGGTGGGGGCAGGCCCATCGGGGAACACGTGGCCCAGGTGGCCGCCGCAGGTGGCGCAGTGCACTTCCACGCGGGTCATAAAGAGAGAGCGATCGGTGGTGGTGGCAATGGCCCCCTCAATCGGGGCGTAGAAGCTGGGCCAGCCGGTGCCGCTGTTGAACTTGGTGTCAGAGGTAAACAGCGGGGTGCCGCAGCCCGAGCACTTAAACACCCCCGGTTCATAGACCTTGTCGAGGGGGCTAGAGCCTGCCCGTTCGGTGCCGTGCTTGCGCAGCACCCGAAACTGCTCGGGGGTCAGCTGCTCACGCCACTGGTCTTCGGTTTTGCTAACGGTAAATTGCTCGTTGGAAGTTGCCATAGTGTCTACGTCTTTGGAGAGAATCTCAGCGGTCAAAGTATTCAAAAGCCAGGAGCCGCCAACCACGGCGGTACCCGCTTCTAGGAGCTTGCGTCGCTTCATGGCGGGGTCAAACTATCGGTGGGTGTGGGTTAAATCAAGAGCGGACAATGTCCCGATCCCTTGTTTTATTTAACTTAACGTATCTGCCGAGGGCCACGCTGATAGCCGGCTGAGAATTTAGCGCCATTCCTCTGAGCTGCCACGCTTGAGTACGCCCCATTCTTTAGTAGGCTGTGACTACCATAGAGGTACGTTAAGAGTCACGTTAGGGATTGCCACCGAGCCCCGATGTCAGCCATCACGTCTGCTCCATCTACCCGTCGCCATCGCGCCTGGCCCTTCTGGCCCGTGGTGCCCCTCTACCCCTACGGGCAGCGGCCTACCCTGCGGGTCGAGGTGGTCAAAGACACCGTGTGGACCTTTGATCAGTTCCAGGGCATTTTTTACGTGGTGGTGCCGATCCGCATGACGGTGGTGCGCCTAGAGCCAGCCGGCCTGCTGGTGTACTCTCCGGTGGCCCCCACTCCCGAGTGCATTGCCCTGGTGCGCGAGCTAGAGGCGCGCTACGGCCCGGTCAAGTACATTCTCATGTCGACGGTGACGGGCATTGAGCACAAGGTGTTTGTGGGCCCCTTTGCCCGCAAATTTCCCCAGGCTCAGGTGTATGTGACGCCCAACCAGTGGAGCTTTCCGCTCAATCTGCCGCTGCCCTGGCTAGGCCTGCCGCGCGATCGCACCCACCTGCTGCCCACCTACAGCGCCCAGGCCCCCTTTGCGGACCAGGTTGACTACGCCCTGCTGCCCCCGATTGATCTCGGTCTTGGCCCCTTTGGCGAAACCGCTTGCTTCCACCGGGCCAGCCGCACGCTGCTGGTTACCGATGCGATCGTGGCGGTGCCGGCGGAGCCGCCCGCGATCGTGCAGATCGACCCCTTTCCGCTGCTGTTTCACGCTCGGGATACGGCTACCGATGCGATTGTCGATACGCCTGAGAACCGGCGCAAGGGCTGGCAGCGCATTGCCCTGTTTGCCTTTTACTTTCAGCCCAGCACCCTGCATGTGGCCCCGACCGGGGAGATGTGGCGGGAGGCGAAGCAGGCTCCGGTGCGATCGCGCCAGCACTACTTTGGCCTCTACCCCTTCCGCTGGCAGCCCAACTGGCCCCAGTCGTTTCAAACCCTGCACAACCACGGTCAGCTGCAGGTGGCCCCCATTTTGCAAACCCTGATCTTTAACCGCGGCCCCCAGGAGGTTTTAGACTGGGCCAAGGCCGTTGCCACCTGGCAGTTTGAGCGCATTATTCCGGCTCACCTAGATGCCCCCATTGCCGCCACCCCCGAGCAGTTTTTAGCAGCCTTTGAATTTTTGCGCACCGAACCCGCTCTAGACGCTAACCAGAGCCTGCCGGGAGCTGATTTTGATCTGCTGCGCCAAATCGAAGCCCTGCTGATCAGTCGGGGCGTTGCCCGTCCGCGTCAGACCGCCGCCCAAAACCCCAAAAAAGAGGCCTAGAAAGCCTCCCTACTGGTCAAAATTTACCGATAAAGTATCGCTGGGGGTGTCGCTGGGGCACCGGTAAACGGTTGCCAACACCAGAGGCAAACTCTTTGCTCTTCATGCCGGCCTTAAGAGCGAATCCGTCGTCAAGAATGGGACTCGTCGTCTGCAAGATAACCGGATTGTGCAGTACTACCGGTGCCGGGGTTGCACCCACAACTTTAACGACCGAGGCCCTGGGAGTAGCGGGCATAGTCTAGGAGCAAAGGCTGAAGGCCAAGACTGAGCAGCGGGGCAGATAACTGGCTGAAGGGCAAACCCTTGCCCTCACTTTACCCCTCACTCTAGGTAGTCGGTGGCAATTTCAATGTCGAGGGAAACATCGTCTACGGTGATATAAAACTGGTTGGGGCGGCAGCACACCTGGCAGTCTTCGGTGTAGGTTTGGGTCAGCCCCGCCGAGAGATCCACAAAGGTGGTGCTAGTCTCACCGCAAAAAGCGCAGGTATATTCAGCGGTAGATTCCATGGGGCAAGAGCGCTCAAGACAGCAGGAACATCCCCAGGGCCAGCGCGTCCTCTAGAATTAGAGGTATAAGGTTGGGCGATCGCGGGCCTGGCGGGCCCCATTACCCTACCATTCTCCCCTGATCTCTGCCCTCGCCCCGCACCCAGGGCAGCTACACATTCTCAAAAAGTTTCTGGAGGTTGTGATGAAAGCAAGTCACCTAGCCGCACTGACATTGGCGGTGATGCCCGTCGTCGGTCTGGGGCAAGCGTCTGTGGCCCAGGCTCAGCTGTTTGTCTCATCGCCCATTCAGGCCGTTACCCCCAACAGCGAAACCCTTTATCTCAACACTAATGCCACCGTCGAGAAGACCCTCCAGGTAGGGGCGGCCACCAACCTCAACGGCCGCAGCATTCCGGCCGGGTCTGTCATTCGGGGTCGGTTTGAACCGTCTCCAGGCGGGGTGCGCTACGTGGCCACCGCCGTCGAAGTAGGCAACCAGGTCTACACCGTCAACGCGGTTTCTGACCTCCTACGCGATATCAAAGACCCCAGGGAAACTAACACGGGTGCCATTCTCACCGATGCCGGCATCGGAGCGGCAGGCGGTGCTGCCGTGGGCGGCATTCTCACCGGTCGAGTTTCCGTCGGCAGTATCCTCGGCGGGGCCGCCGCCGGTGCCATTATTGGCAATACAACGGCTCAGCGGGTAGTCGTCATAGAACCCAACCAAACCCTGACCCTGAAATCGCAGTAGATTTCCACTCTGCTTGGCCCTGGAAGACTAGCACAGTCAAGCCCGGCTCAACCTTTCGGAGCCAACGCTACCTAGCGGAACGGCGGCATTTGGCGTCGATGTCGGCCAGCTCCGCCTCGATCGCTCGCGTGCTGATCGCAATTTCGTAAAGCGACGTCAGCAGCGAGGCCACCAGCAGCAGCAGGCTGAGGCCAAAGAGCACCTCCGCCAGCTGCTGCTGCTCCAGAAATAGCCCCAGCATAGACAGCGTGCAGACAATAAAACTTGACACCCCCAGCGCCTGCATCAGGCGAATCAGGGCAATGCGCTGGCGCAGGTTAGCAATCTGGCGCTGCACCATACTTTGGAAATAGTCGCGCTCCGAGCTGTGAAGCTGGCGAATCAGCTGGGCCAGCACCAAAAACCGGTTGGTGTAGGCCAGCAGCAGCAGCGAAATGGCGGGAAACAGCAGAGCCGGCGTTGTAAGTTCCATGGCAAACAAAAAGAGAGGACATCCCTATCGACATCCTCTCGTTAATTAAGCCAGATAGATTAACTCTGAACGCGCTAAGCACCTGTGGTAGGTCGGGGTTTAGGAGCTTTCCAGGATTTCCGACATGGCGCTGCTAGAGCTCTATGCCTAAACCCTCACCTGTCTGCCCTAGGCGGTGGCAGCCACTTCGCGGTTGGCGGCGATCAGGCGCTCGTAGGTGGCGCGCATTTTGAGTCCCACCAGCACCTGGAAAAGACCGCTGCCGTTGGTAGAACCGGGGTACTCGCGGTGCTTGAGCAGCAGCTCGGTCATTTCACCGTAGTACTTGGTAGAGGTGTTGCTGAGGTGGCTCTCAATGTAGATCATCTCTTCGAGGCGATCGAATTGACCATCGACCTCCAGCACCGAGACCTCGTGCCCGTAGTACGAGTCGGGGCCGTAGTGCATGCGAATGCCGGGGTAGGAGCAGGTGAGCTTGCGCCCGCAGGGAATCCAGTCGATGGTGGAGCCTTCGTCGAACAGGTAGACGGGGTCGAAGCCCTCGATGCCCTCACGCTGCATGAGGCGCACCCGCAGCACCTTCTTCTCTTCGTCGTTGGGAATGAGCTGGGTGGGCAAAATTTGAATCACGACATCGGCATACTGCTTTTGGATGTCGATGTAGGCCTCAAAGTCGGGGCGACGGGCGTTGATAGAAGCCAGCACGTCTTCGTAGGTGTGGCCACGCTCAGCCATGTCGCGCTGAATCTTCCAGGCGATTTTGACTTCGTCGCTGATGTCGAGGTAAACGCTGAAGTCGATCAGGTCGCGCACGCGCTCGTCGTAGAGGGGGTGCAGCCCTTCAATCACAATGATGCGGTTGGGATCAACCCGCTCAGGGGGGTCAAGTTCGCCAGTTTCGTGGTTGTAGATGGGCTTGTCGATGCTGTTGCCTTCTTTCAGCGCTTTGATCTGTTCGTACATCAGATCGAAGTTGTTGGCTTTGGGGTCGAGAGCGGTAACCCCAGCGGCCTTGCGCTGCTTGCGGTCAAGGCTGTGATAGTCATCCAGACAGATCACGGTCATCAGCTCAGCGCCGAACAGATCGCTCAGCCGTCGTAAAAATGTCGATTTGCCGCATCCAGAGTCGCCGGCGACACCGATTAAAACAATCTTATCTGGCTTGCTGATCATAAGTTCCCTCTAAACAACCTTCTGTAAACAGAACCCAGCGCTGCAGCGCTGCAGGAGGAAGCCATTCCAAAATTTTGATCTGGTTTGGCTAATGTCCTAGCCCCCCAACAGGGGGAAGAACTTGCGAACGTCGCGCCGGTGAAGCCCAAGATACCTAGGGGGAGGAAACCCCTACAGCCCGCCTCGGTATCCTGCATTCCGCCGTCTGCTTGGCTGGAGGTAACTACGCCCAAACCCAAGCACCGACCCTTTCTATACTCCTCTTAAGCTGCTAAACAGCCGAAAGCACCAAGCGAACTAAGAGGATAAGTATTTCTACCGCAATTAGCATCATCCTATCAGAAGCTAGTATCCTTCACAACAGTTTTGGGAAGGGGATCGGGTAGGCAATTTGCCTCTATATTTTGTCTCCAGAGAGATTTTAGATTAACTTAACGCCCAATGCTGCAAAGGACACAATCTTTCCCGCAGGATATTACTAGAGTGCAATCATTCTCTGGGGCAAAGGCTGGGTGAGGAGTTTAGTCCAGGCCATCTGGTCTGCTATATCTCCCAGCCCTCGGCATTACACCGGCTTACAGTGATACCCTAAGCTAAAAGTATTTCTAATGTCACCGTCTCTGGACTTGCCCTCGGGCCGGCCAGATAGGCGCATTGGAAGCTATGCGACGGATCATGACGGTGTGCCTCCGTCGCACTTAGTTGGGTTTAGAGAGTCACTGAATTATAGATATGTACAATCCAAGTGTGAGCGGCGGCAACGCCAGTACTGAGGCCGGAAGCCGTTTGTTTTTATACGAGGTTCAGGGTCTGCGCCAGAGCGCAGAGACCGATCAGATGGCCAACCCCATTCGCAAGAGTGGCAGTGTGTTCATCACGGTGCCCTACACCCGCATGAATCAGGAGATGCAGCGCATTACCCGCATGGGCGGCAAGATCGTCAGCATTCGACCCATTGAGGAAGTGGGAACGGCTAGTAATGCTGAGCCCACGCCCATTACATCTCCTGTGGTTGCGTCCGCTGAAGCTGTTGCCCCAGCAGAGACCGCGCCCACCCAAACCCATGAAGAGCCCATGACTCAAGCCGCACCCAAGGCCGCTGCGAGCGTGCCCGTTAACCTCTACAAGCCCAACAGCCCCTACGTCGGCAAGGTATTGTCGAATGAACCCCTGGTTCGCGAAGGCGGGACGGGTATTGTGCAACACGTCACCTTTGACCTCTCCGAGGGCAACCTGCACTACGTGGAAGGCCAGAGTATTGGCATCATTCCCGATGGCACCGACGACAAGGGCAAGCCCCACAAGCTGCGCCTGTACTCCATTGCCTCGACCCGCCACGGCGACAACATGGACGACAAAACCGTGTCGCTCTGCGTGCGCCAGCTGGAGTACAAGCACCCCGAGAGTGGTGAGACCGTCTATGGCACCTGCTCAACGTTTCTGTGTGGCATTGAGCCTGGGGCCGGTGTGAAGATCACCGGGCCGGTGGGCAAGGAAATGCTGCTTCCCGACGATCCTGAGGCCACCATCATCATGTTGGCCACCGGTACGGGGATTGCGCCCTTCCGGGCCTACCTGTGGCGCATGTTTAAGGATGCCGAGCGCGAGAAGAACCCTGACTACCAGTTCAAGGGCCTGGCCTGGCTGATCTTTGGGGTGGCCTACAGCGGCAACGTCCTCTACAAAGAGGAGCTAGAGCAAATGCAGGAGAAGTACCCTGACAACTTAAAGCTCACCTACGCCATCAGCCGCGAGCAGCAAAACGCTGAGGGGGGCCGCATGTACATTCAGCACCGGGTGGGCGAGCACGCTGCCGAGCTGTGGGAGCTGATGCAAAAGCCCAACACCCACACCTACATGTGCGGTCTGAAGGGCATGGAAGACGGCATTGACTCAGCGATGGTAGCGGAAGCCAGCAAGCACGGCGTTGACTGGGTTGAATTCCGTAAGCAAATGAAAAAAGAGCATCGCTGGCACGTGGAGACCTACTAGGTCGTGGATTAGCCAAAAAAAAGAAGGGCCGAATCGGCCCTTCTTTTTTTTGCTAGCAGCAATCCCTTTACAATTGGGCATAGCGATCGCAGTTAAGGAAGTCAGGCCATTGGTTATGCGTGTCGGTTTGCTGGGGTTGGGAACTGTGGGGTCGGGGACGGCAAAGATTTTGCTGGATCCGGCCCATCGCCATCCCCTGGTGGGGCAGATAGAGCTGGCTCGGGTGGGGGTGCGGAGCCTGGACAAACCGCGGGCGGTGGCGATCGCGCCCGAGCGCCTGACCACCAACCTGGAGAGCATTGTCAGCGACCCCACCATCGACGTGGTGGTGGAGGTGATGGGGGGGCTAGAACCGGCGCGATCGCTGATGCTCAAGGCGATCGCCCAGGGTAAGCATGTGGTAACGGCCAACAAGGCGGTGATTGCCCGCTACGGTGATGAAATCTTTACCGCCGCCAACGAGGCGGGGGTCTACGTGCTGCTAGAGGCGGCAGTGGCGGGCGGCATTCCGGTGATACAGCCGCTGAAGCAGGCGCTGGGGGTCAACCGCATCCACGCCGTGACGGGGATCATCAACGGCACCACCAACTACATCCTCACCCGCATGCAGCGGGAGGGGGGCGACTTTGAGGCGATTTTGGCCGATGCCCAGCGGTTGGGCTACGCCGAGGCCGACCCCACCGCCGATGTGGACGGGCTAGATGCCGCCGACAAGATCGCGATTTTGGCGTCGCTGGCCTTTGGCGGCCGCATCAAGCTGTCGGAGGTGTACTGCGAGGGCATTCGCCAGGTGACGGCGGCGGATATTGCCTACGCCGACCGGCTGGGGTTTGTGATCAAGCTGTTGGCGATCGCCCGCCGCGACGGTGAGTTTGATGAAACCTCAGACCAGGCGCTCGATCAGCTGCAGCTGCGGGTACACCCGACGCTGGTGCCGGTCAGCCATCCGCTGGCCTCGGTGAACGATGTCTACAACGCCATTTTGATCGAGGGTGACCCCATCGGCCAGGTGATGTTCTTTGGACCGGGGGCGGGGGAGGGGCCGACCGCCAGCGCGGTGGTGTCTGACCTGCTAAATTTGGCGGCGAACTTGCGGGCGGGAACCCCGACGCAAGCCACCAATCCGCTGCTGGCCTGTAGTCACCAGCACTACTGCCAGGTCAGCCCCATGGCGGATATTGTCAGCCGCTTTTACGTGCGGCTGCTGGCGGAGGATGCGCCGGGGGTAATTGGCAAGCTGGGCACCTGTTTTGGTCGTCATCAGGTGAGTTTGGAGTCAATTGTGCAGATTGGTCAACACGAGACGCGGGCGGAGATTGTGATCGTCAGTCACGAGGTGACGGAGGCGAATTTCCAGACGGCGCTGGATGAGCTGCGGGAGTATGGGGAAATTCACAGCGTAGCCAGTGTGCTGCGGGTGCTGTAACGGGACTTTCCCCTCCTGGTGGGGTGGGTGCCGTAGGGTGCATTCGCGGCTCGCAACCCAGCCTAGGCGGTGTCCGAGGCCTGGGGGCCGCAATGTACCGCTCACGGTATGGCTATCTGGCCTAGGCTGAGCGGCGCACAATTGGAGTCGCAGCCAGATCTGCTGCTGGGGCCATTTCGCTGGCCCCAGACCCCATCGACCAGGGCCGTTTCGCCGCCCTGGACCCAACGGAAAGGATCGGCTGATCATCGGTTTAAACCTCTATTCTGCAAATTGACGGGTTGGTGACTTTGGTGAAACGCCTGGTCGATCGTAGGGTGGGCATTGCCCACCTTCCAAGTTTGTAAACGGCGATCGCTCTAAATTGGGTCCAATCCAAAATCGCCAATCCAAAATCCAAAACTGATCTTGGGTTGGTTAGACTATTAACCTTTGCAGTTAGGGCATCTATGGCCAGTATTCAATCGGCACGGCACCCGCTACAACGGCTGTTGCGCTACGGGCGTAACTATCGGCCGCAAATTTGGGGGGCAGTAACCAACTCCGTTCTCAACACCATCTTTGACCTGGCTCCGCCTTACCTGATCGGTATCGCCATCGACGTGGTGACCAACAATGAAAGCTCGCTAATTGCCCGGGTGGGAATCACCAGCATTGCGGGGCAGTTGGGGGTGCTGTCGGCGCTGACGTTTTTGATTTGGAGTCTGGAGTCGCTGAGTGAATATATCTATGCCTGGTTGTGGCGCAACCTGGCCCAAAACCTCCAGCACGACCTGCGTCTCGACACCTATAGTCACCTTCAAGCGCAGGATTTGAGCTATTTTGAGGACCGCAGCACCGGCAGTTTGCTGTCGATTCTGAATGAAGACATCAACCAGCTGGAACGGTTTTTAAACACCGGGGCCCACAACCTGCTGCGGTTTTTGACAACGGTGCTGTGGGTGGGCGCTACGTTCTTAATCCTGGCTCCGGGGGTGTCGTGGATGGCAATGCTGCCGATTCCCTTTGTGCTGGGGGGGTCGGTGATCTTTCAGCGGCGGCTGGCCCCCCGCTACGCCCAGGTGCGCGACAAGGCAGGGCTCATTAGCGGGCGGCTGGCCAATAACCTGTCGGGCATTGCCACCATCAAGAGCTTTACGGCGGAGGGGTATGAGCGCGATCGCGTGGCGCAAGACAGCGATGCCTACCGCCGCAGCAACCGCAAGGCGATCGCCCTCAGCGCTGCATTCATTCCGCTGATTCGGATTTTCATTTTAGTGGGCTTTACCGCCATGCTGTTTTTGGGCGGGATGGCGGTGGCTGACGGCACGCTGTCGGCGGGTACCTACGGCTTTATGGTGTTTATCATTCAGCGATTGCTGTGGCCCTTTACCCAGCTGAGCGAAATCATGGATGAGTACCAGCGGGCGATGGCCTCGGTGCGCCGGGTGCTGGGCCTGCTGGATGAGCCGATTGAGCTGGTGCCGGGACGCAACCCGCTGCCGGTGGAGCAGGTAAAGGGCGACGTGCGCTACGAGAATGTCAGCTTTGCCTACGCCAACCGCCAGCCCGTGCTCAAGAACCTCTCGCTGCACATTCCGGCTGGGCAGAGCATTGGAGTAGTGGGAGCTACCGGCTCGGGCAAGAGCACCCTGGTGAAGCTGCTGCTGCGCTTTTACCAGCCCCAGCAGGGCCGCATTTTGGTTGACGGCCAAGAAATTCAAGACCTGCTGCCCCAGGATCTGCGCCGCTGCATCGGCCTGGTCAGCCAGGACGTGTTTTTGTTTTCGGGCACCGTGGCGGAAAATATTGCCTACGGCAGCTTTGACGCCACCCCCGACGAAATTCTCCACGCCGCCAAGCTGGCGGAGGCCCACGAATTTATTGTGCAAATGCCCCAGGGCTACGACACCATTGTGGGCGAGCGGGGGCAAAAGCTTTCGGGGGGCCAGCGGCAGCGGCTGGCGATCGCCCGCGCCATTCTCAAAGACCCGCCGATTCTGGTGCTGGATGAGGCCACCTCAGCGGTAGATAACGAGACCGAGGCGGCGATCCAGCGATCGCTGGCAGTGATTACCCAGGGGAGAACGACCTTGGCGATCGCCCACCGTCTCTCCACCATTCGCCACTGCCACTGCATCTACGTAATGGCCTACGGCGAAATTGTCGAACGGGGCCGCCACGAAGAACTGCTGGAGATGAACGGCCTCTACGCCAGCCTGTGGCGAGTTCAGTCTGGCCTGCGCTAGCCTGAGCGGGAGACTTAAACTGAGGGGATTGCCTGAGTCAATCCCATGATCCTCACCGCCCTATCGCCTCACGGTCTTGCCTATGCCCACTCCACTGATCGAGTTTTGCCAGCTGCAAAAGGTTTACGGCTCGGGCAACACCGAGGTACGGGCACTGTGGAACGTGAACCTATCAATCTACCCCGGCGAGTACTGCGCCATCATGGGACCGTCGGGTTCGGGCAAATCTACCGCCATGAACATGATCGGCTGCCTCGATCGCCCCACCGCCGGGCAATATTTCTTTGACAGCCAGAACGTGGCCACTCTAGAAGACGATGAGCTGGCCCACATTCGCAACCAGAAAATTGGCTTT
>DASQNN010000050.1:0-5032 GCA_035644955.1 Nodosilinea sp.
AATATGCCACCTTAGGAAGGTTCCCTGCGGTAGTAGCACTATGGTTCCTGTATCGGTGGGCGGCATTGCTCAGTCTGCGCTCTTTACAGACCAGTTGTTGGCCTACTATCGCCAGCTGCCCGAAGCACTGTTGACGGTAGTAGATGTAGAAACTACCGGCTCTCGTCCCCCAGAAGCTAGGGTGATTGAAATTGCCGTAGTGCAGGGATCGCTGGCGCAGGGGATTACCCAGGAGGCGACATTTTTAGTCAACGCCCAGGTGCGGGTGCCGGCTACCATTACCCGGCTAACCGGTATTACCACCGCCATGGTCGAGCAGGGTGCCGCCGCCGATACCGTGTGGCAAGCGCTGCGATCGCCCCTAGATCGAGGGGTGCTTACCGGCCACAACCTGGCCTTTGACTACAGCTTTATTCAGGCGGAATACGAGCGACTGGGCCAGGACTATAAACGCCCCGTGGCCCAGCAGTTTTGCACGGTAATTTTGTCGCGGCTGCTGCTGGCCGATCTGCCCTCCCGCAGTTTGCCCCAGCTGGTGCAACACTTTGGCTTTGATGTGGGGCGATCGCACCGGGCCATGGCCGACACCAAAGCCTGCTGGCTGCTGGCCAACCTGCTGCTAGAGCGCCTCGCCAATACCTCCGATGAGGCCCTGCGCCAGCAGTTTGACGAGCAGTGGGTACCGCTGAGGGAAGCTGCTAAGGTCTTTGGTCGCCCCCGCAGTGAACTGCAGCAGCGGCTCGATGCCCAAGACTGCGAACGGCGCACCTCCCGGCGCGGCAACCGCCACATGTACCGCCGCCGCGACTTAGAAGCGCTCTACTGCGAGCTGCACCCGCCCCAGCTGTCTCTAAACCTAAATGCCCTAAACCTAAATGATTGATTTGGTAATTTTGCCCGCCGGGCCACAGAATTTACCCGTTTTTTAGGCTGGGCAGCCTGTTGTCAAAAACCCTGAGCTTTTTTAGAAATTTTTCCACGATGGCCAAAAGATCCGTCATGGTAAAAGAGGGCATGGTAAAAGAGGGCAAACTAGGGCGTTTTGCTAAGGCTAAGGGGAGCTATGGCGCGATCGCGGCGGGCTTGGCGAGGAGCAGGGATCTGCCTGGGGCTGGGGCTGCCTGTTCTAGTGGCCTGTAGCCCCCTGGCCGAAGGGCGCGATCGCCCCTCTGGGCAGGCCACCACAATGCTACAGTTCATAAACCCTCAGCCCGTCGCTTTGGCCAGCGCCATGACTAGCCCCCTGCTTTTTGATACGGTGTCAGATTTTGCCGAAGGGGTGGCCCTGGTCCGCCTCAAGTCAAGCCTGGGCTATGTTGATCGCGATGGCAGGCTGACTATTCGAGTGGCCGACAGCAACGTGACCGTGGCTGCCGACTACGCCGACGGGCTGGCGGTAGCCCAGGCGGGGGCTTATTTTGGCTACCTCGACCGCCAGGGGCAGTGGGCCATACCGGTGCAGTTTCGCAAAGCCAAGTCCTTTTCTGAAGGCCTGGCGGCGGTGCAGGGGGGGACCAAGTACGGCTACATCAACCCCCAAGGCGAGTGGGTGATTGAGCCTCAGTTTGATCTGGCTGAGGGGTTTGTAGGCGATCGCGCCCTGGTCAAACTGGGAGAGGCCTACGGCTATATCGACCCCGCTGGTCGCCCGGCGATACCGCTGACCTTGAAAGACGCCTGGAGCTTTTCTGAATCGCTGGCGGTGGCGAAGGTCGATCAGCTCTACGGCTATATCGACTCCACCGGCACCATAGCCATTGCCCCCAGCTACGACGGGGCCTTTAGCTTTTCTGAGGGGCTGGCCCGAGTTCGCCAGGGCCGCACCTTTGGCTTTATCGACTCCGCCGGCACTTTGGTGGTAGACGCCACCCTCGCCTTTGCCTCCGACTTCTCCGAGGGGCTGGCGGCGGTGCTAATCGAGAGCCAGTGGGGCTACATCAATCGCACCGGCGAGGTGGCCATTGCCCCCCGCTTTGCCTACGCCGCCGATTTTTCTGAAGGGCTGGCTGCCGTGCAGCAAGACGGCCAGTACGGCTACATCAACCCCCAGGGCGACTGGGCCGTAGCCCCCCAGTACAGCAATGCGGGGCGATTTTCTGAGGGGCGCGCCCGGGTGCAGGTTGACGGCCGCTGGGGGTTTATTGATACCGAGGGTAATCTACTCACCGGAGCGGGCTTTAAAGACCTGGAGTAGCGGCTTTCAATAGGTTTTCCCCAAAGTAAATCGCCTGAAGGCGTTGCTGAACGGATACCAAGTCCGAGTTCAAAAACCCCAGATCAAAACAGATATCCTGTAGGGGCAAACGGTTGTTTGCCCTTAACCAATCCTGGTTGCCTACCCCCAATTCAACCGGGCGAATGCCATAAATCCTTTGGCTTGGCTGTGCCTATGCCCCTACGAGAGACGTTGCATTTTCGATGCATACCTGTATTCACCAACCCCGTAAACCTTAGTCTGCCAGGTCTGCCAGAAACTGCTGAATGAGCCCAATGGTGACCCCGGGCTGCTCAAGCTGGGGCGTTAGCCCAACTCCGGGCAGAACTTCAAAACGGCGAATGGCCGCCGGGTTGAGGGTGGCTAGACGCCGACCGATGGCCACGGGGGTGAACTGGGCCGCCTCACCCCAGAGGATAGCGGTCGCAGTGGTGAGCTGGGGTAGGTAGGTGGCCAGATCAAAGCTCAGGTCTCCTCGCACAAAGGCCAGGGCAGCCACGGCGGCGTTGGGCTGCTGAGCCGACTGGAGGTAGGCTGCCACCATGTCGTCGGCGATTTTGCTGGAGTCGGCAAACTGACGCTGGGCCAAAAACAGTTTAATGCCTTCGCCAGTGGCGATCGCCCCTTGGTAGATCAGCTGATCGACCAGGGGCAGCCTCACCAGCTGGTTGACCACCGAGTCGCTGGGGTCTTGGCCAAAGTCGGCCAGCCCCGCCGGCGCCACCAAAATTAGCCCTCGCAGGCGATCGGGATGGGCGATGGCAACCCGTACTGCCATCGCGGCACTGAGGGAAGACGCCACCACCACCGGCGGGGTCGGGCAAAGTTTCTCAATGATTTCGGCCAGCTGGGCTAGGTAGTCGTCAGTGGTGCAGGGGCGATCGGGGTGGTCAGAGTGGCCCCAGCCTAGTAAATCGGGGGCCAGCACCGGGTGCTCTGCCGCAAAGGCCGGGTACACCTTAGACCACTCGTAGCTCGACGACCCGCCCCCAAACCCATGAACAAACAGCAGGGGCACTGAATGAGCAGGAGGCGCAGGCCAAAAGTTGGGGTCAGACTCGATGTAGGCCACAGTACCTAAGCCAAGAGCCACCGACCGTTGAATAAAACCGGGAGGAATGAACATACAACCACGCCGTTACTGCCTTTTGATTACCACGAAGCCTGGTTCCTTGCCCACTGGCCGGGGTGCGGCGATACAAGACCAATTCAAGACCTGCCCGGCAACCATTGCCCCGACCTACCGTCTTAGCCTACAGCCGGTTCTAGCGATGGCTAGAACCGTCCGTTAGGACATGCTGTATATCCCTGGGGCGCTGGCTATAGGCTATTGTGCTGTCCCCGTTCTCGCCGGCAGCAGGGGCAGGTGTCCTCAGTGCAATGCCCATCGCTATATTTAGGAGTTAATCAACCATGGGGCAACGGGTTCGACGGCTTTCTCTAGGCAGCTTTGCGGGGCTAGTGCTGCTCTCCGCAGGACTAGCGGGGCTACTCCACTGGGCCTCGCCCTTGCGAGACCCCAGCTTTGAGGTCAACAGTGCTAACGCCGGTACCCAAGTACCTTGGCTAAAGGGGGTGCCTGAGACAGCCTGGTTACAGGCTAGCTTTGCGCTGGCAGCACTGCTGGCAGCGAATTTGACCTGGGTGCTCTGGCAATGGAGCCAAGCGCCGCAGCGGTCTGGTTTTAGGGGAGCAACTCGGTGGGTCGCGATCGCCGCCGTTCTTTTCTTAGCGCTGGGATTTAGCAGCACCGTGGTGGTTCTCAATCGGTTTTCCTACGGCCCCATTAATCCCATCGTGATGGCCACCCTGATAGCGCTGACTGTGCTGCTAACCGCTCACTTTGTCGGCATGGTTTGGTTTTGGCAGCGCACAAAAACAACGCTGGCACAGTTGTCTGAGCCAGCGCCATCTTTACAGAGGTGGGGGCGAATTTACACCTCTGTCTACTGGGTCGGGTTTGCGGCCTGCCTGTTCACCGCCCTGCAGATTTTGTTTTTGGGCTACCTATTCGCCCAGCATATGATCGACTAGACCGGTCTAGCGCTCCTAGCGAAAGGCGTCGGGGTTGAGCGATCGCCCTGGAACACCGCCGCCGCTCAGACGAGCGCCGGTGCCACCATCGGCGGGGTCTAGAAAGGGCTTGAGGTTAATGCCGCCGGAGCGGGGGCTAGCGGTGGTCGAACTGGGCAGACCCAGAATATTGCCAATTTGCCCCAGCACGTCGCTGCTGCCGCCGGCAAAGGTGTTAACCCCCTGGGTTTGATCGCCCCGGTCGGCGACGGCCAGGTTATCGAACACGCGATCGCGGGTTATGGTCGCGTCTTGCCCCGGGGGTACGGTAAAGACAATGCGGCAGCCGGGCGTGCTCTCCGTGGTGACGCAGACGGTGTTGTAGCCATTTTCTACGGAGGTCTCAAGCGCCAGTAGGCCGTCGGGGCGGTAGCGTTCAAGGCGGGCGCTGATTTCGGCGCAGCGGCGCTCGGCGGGCCAGGCGCTGCCCATGTCCTGGGGCACGGCCCAGGGGTAGGCCTGCCCCGGCTGACTGGTGGGGCCATACATGACGGTGTACTGGCCGTTGTGCATCTGACAGGTGAAGCGCGGGGTGCTATCGGTCTCTGCCGAGGGCGGGTTCTCTGGATTGTTCTCTGGACTGTTTCCGGGGGTTTGGGCTTGAACCGCTGCCCCCAGCGGACCAGTAAATAGGGCAGTGGCTAACCCACCTACCAGTAACTTAGCGAATGTGCCGGACATAGAACGGGCCATGGTGTGCTGCCTCCAGAAGTCGATTGGCGTGGGTGAATACTTGATTTGCCC
>DASQNN010000051.1:0-5268 GCA_035644955.1 Nodosilinea sp.
CGCCCTGGGGCAAACCCAAGACAAGGTCGATGGCTTTAACGCCGGGGCCGACGACTACCTAACCAAGCCGTTTGAGCTAGATGAAATGCTGGCCCGGGTGCGGGCCCTGCTGCGGCGCACCGACCGCATTCCCCAGGCCGCTAAGCACAGCGAAATTCTCAACTACGGCCCTCTCACCCTAATTCCTGAGCGCTACGAAGCCATCTGGTTTGACGGCACCGTCAAGCTCACCCACCTGGAGTTTGAGCTGCTGCACTGCCTGCTTCAGCGCCACGGGCAAACCGTATCGCCGAGCCAGATTTTGCAGGAAGTGTGGGGTTACGAGCCCAACGACGACATCGAAACCATTCGCGTCCACGTGCGGCACCTGCGCACCAAGCTCGAGCCCGACCCGCGGCATCCCAAATTTATTAAGACGGTCTATGGCGCGGGGTACTGCCTAGAGCTACCTGCCGTGGTAGTGGAGTCCTAGTGCAGCTACGGGTTGAAACTGCTCGCGCCTGGTAGGACGGGGATGTTTAACCGGGATACCTCAACGAAATTGGGCATCCCTCGCTGGGGCAGGCGATCGCGCCGTCGTACAAAAATTTATTATTCGGCTTACCCCTTGACTCTCTAGCTAACTGGAAGCTGCAAGATAGAGCTGTCTAGCGTTTAGAGGTTTGCCCATGACACTTCAGTTGAACGTTCCCGATCTGGCATGCTCGGCCTGTGTGGATACCGTGACCAAGGCGGTACAGGCGATCGATGCCACTGCCCAGGTGAGCGCCGACCCCAAAACCAAGCAGGTCAGCATTGACACCAGCGCCTCTGAGGCGGCGATTAAAACCGCCATTACTGACGCCGGCTACACCATTGCCTAGGGAAAATCTATGGAAAGCCAAACGCTGAAACTGCGGGGCATGAGCTGCGCCTCCTGCGCCAGCAATGTCGAAACCGCCATTCGCTCGGTGCCCGGTGTGGAGATGTGCAGCGTGAACTTTGGCGCTGAGCAAGCCGCCGTCACCTACGACCCCCACCAAACCAACCTGACTAAAATCCAGGCGGCGGTGGACGATGCGGGCTACACCGCCCAGCCCCTAAGTGAGGATGTGCTAGCCCCCGAAGCCGACGTTGAGCGGCAGGAGCGAGAGGCCAGAAGCCGTGAGCTGACCCGCAAGGTGATCTTTAGCGTGGCGATCGGCGGCGTGCTGATGATCGGTTCTATACCGATGATGACGGGGCTCTCGGTGCCGTTTATTCCAATGTGGTTGCATAACCCTTGGCTACAGCTGGTGCTCACCCTGCCGGTGATGGTGTGGGCGGGCAGCGCCTTTTTTGTCAACGCCTGGAAAGCCTTTAAACACCACTCGGCGACCATGGATACCCTGGTCGCCGTTGGAACCGGCACCGCTTTTCTGTACTCGCTGTTTCCCACTTTGTACCCGCAGTGGTTTGTGGCCCAGGGACTGGCTCCCGACGTGTACTTTGAGGTTGCGGCGATGATTATTGCCCTGATTTTGCTGGGCAATCTGCTTGAAAACCGAGCCAAGGGTCAAACGTCCGAAGCAATTCGCAAGCTGATGGGCCTGCAAGCCAAAACGGCGCGGGTGATTCGCAACGGCCAGGAAGTTGATGTGCCCATTGCACAGGTGGAGCTGGGCGATGTGATCTTGGTGCGGCCTGGGGAAAAAATTCCTGTGGACGGCGAAATCACCGAAGGCTCTTCCACGCTGGATGAGGCGATGGTGACGGGGGAAAGCGTGCCGGTGCAGAAAACCGTGGGCGATGAGGTGATTGGGGCGACGCTGAATAAAACCGGCAGCTTTACGTTTCGCGCGACGCGGGTGGGTAAAGACACCTTTTTGGCCCAGATCGTCAAGCTGGTGCAGCAGGCCCAGGGGTCAAAAGCCCCCATTCAGCAGTTGGCCGACCGGGTGACCGGCTGGTTTGTGCCCGCTGTCATTGCCTTTGCCATTCTCACCTTTGTGATTTGGTTCAACGTCATGGGCAATGTCAGCATGGCGCTGCTCACCACCGTGGGGGTGCTGATTATTGCCTGCCCCTGCGCCCTGGGTTTGGCAACGCCCACCTCGATCATGGTGGGTACGGGCAAAGGGGCCGAGAACGGCATTTTGATCAAAGGTGCCGATAGCCTGGAGCTGGCCCACAAGATTCAAACCATTGTGCTGGATAAAACCGGCACCATCACTCAGGGCAGGCCTACGGTGACGGATTATCTGACCGTAAACGGCACCGCTACCGAACTGCACCTGCTGAAACTGGCGGGGTCTCTGGAACGCAACTCTGAGCATCCCCTAGCCGAAGCGGTGGTGCAGTATGCCCAGGCTCAAGGGGCAACGCTGATGAATGCCCAAGACTTTGAGGCCATTGCCGGTAGCGGCGTCCAGGGTTCTGTCGCCGGACAGTGGGTACAAATTGGTACCCACCGCTGGATGCAGGAACTGGGCATTGCCACCGATCGCCTGCAACAACAGTGGGAGCGCACCGAATACCTGGGTCGCACGGTGGTATGGCTGGCCGTCGATGGCCAAGTCGAAGCCATCTTGGGCATTGCCGATGCCGTTAAACCGTCGTCTGCCGCCGCCATTCGCACCCTGCAGCGGATGGGCTTAGAGGTGGTGATGCTGACTGGCGACAACCGCCGCACCGCTGAGGTGATCGCCCGCGAAGTGGGCATTACCCGCGTGTTTGCCGAAGTGCGCCCCGACCAAAAATCGGCCCAGGTCGAGAGCCTGCAGCGGGAGGGCAAGGTGGTGGCGATGGTGGGCGACGGCATTAACGATGCCCCCGCCCTGGCCCAGGCCGATGTGGGCATGGCCATTGGCACGGGTACAGATGTGGCGATCGCCGCCAGCGATATCACCCTGATCTCGGGCGATCTGCACGGTATTGTCACCGCCATTCAGCTCTCCCGCGCCACCATGCAAAACATTCGCCAAAACCTGTTCTTTGCCTTTGTCTACAACGTTGCGGGCCTTCCGATCGCGGCGGGCATTCTCTACCCCTTCTTTGGCTGGCTGCTCAGCCCCATTATTGCCGGGGCAGCGATGGCCTTTAGCTCGGTGTCGGTGGTGACCAATGCGCTGCGGCTGCGGAAGTTTAGTCCGAAATTTTAAGCTTTGGTTGAGAGGCGATCGCCTAGGAGCACCCCATGAACTACAAACGCTTAATCCTCACGAGCCTGGCCAGTCTAGGTCTGTTGCTGGGCCTGCTGCTGGGTCTAGCCCGTGGCACCCCAGCCCAAATGAACCACGCCGCCCCCGCCGAGACGGCGCAGTTTCAGCGGGTTGAGCAACCCCTGGGGGCAAAAATCGCCGTCACCGGGGTGGGGCTAGGGCTGATTGGACTAGAACTGTGGTGGTTTCTTCTGCGCCAGCCCCAGTCGCGCCGGGCCAGCACCACGGGCGGCGTTCAAGAAATCACCGTCACCGTCGATGGGGGCTACGAGCCCAGCCAAATTGTGGTGCAGGCGGGGCAGCCGGTGCGGCTGAATTTCTACCGCACCGATCCCAGCCGCTGCCTTGAAGAAGTGCGTTTCCCCGACTTTCGCATTGCCCAGGCGCTGCCCGTAAACCAAACCACCGCGATCGAGTTCACTCCCACCCAGCCCGGACGGTACGCCTTTGCCTGCGGCATGAATATGTTTCACGGCACCCTTGAGGTGCGCCCCGAACAGTTTGTGTAGGTTGGTTAAGTATTTGCCCCGGCAGCATCTGGAATCGTAGCCCCTAAACTTGTAGGGATAAAAAGGCCTCACCTAGCCGCTGGCTACCTTAAATGAGTTCGGCTTTAGACAAACTGCTGCACTTTGCCACCGGCCTCGCCACTGGCGTCGTCTTCTGGTGGGTTTTAGAGCGCCACGCGCGATCGGCCGCCCGCATCATCAATCCGCTGGTTTTCCTGGTCATGCTGATCTGGGGGGCCAGCGGGTTGTTCGTGTTTCGCAAGTTGGGCATTCCCATCCTCAGCGGCACCTTCTTCTACATGGCCTTTCCCGACTGGGATATTCCGCTGTACAACTGGAGCGGCCTGCGGTTTCTCATCCATCGCAGCTGGCTATTTCATTCGGTGCTCATTCCCCTGGCCCTGCTGGGCGGGTGGGTATGGCTCAGCCCGCGCGCCCGCTACGGCCAGTGGCAGCACACCGCTGCTAACCTACTGCGCGACGGGGCCATGGGCCTCTCAGTCGGCATCACCGCCCACCTGATGTGGGACGCCCTGCTATCGTCTACCCGGCGCGGCTTCTACATTCATGGGTTTAGTGGCTTGCTCTCATGGCTGTGGCTCTTGGGCAACCTAGGGTTAGGTTTGGGGGTGCCGCTGTTGATCGCAAAGCATTTTCAAAGCTTCGAAAGTTCCTCTGGTTGAGCCGTTGGCTACTGTGGTCTACTCGTCAAATTAAGTAATTATCTAATTTGCCATGCGATTTTTGATTCAACTCGTCGGTTTTGCCCTGATGCTGCCGGGTATTTATTTCTTGGGCAAAAACATCTTTTTTACCACCAACGTTAGCCCCTACTGGTGGCGCGGAATTGCCGCCGATATGTCGATTTTTCTGCTGTTTGGTGGCATCCTTCTGCTGGTCTTTATGCCCCTTGGCGCTATGAAACAGCTGGGCTGGATGTTTGTTGCGGGAGGCATTCTCTGTGTTTTTGTCAGCAGCCAGGCCATTCTTAGCCCCACCAGCCTCTGGCATTTCTTTGTGTCCATGCTGGGTATGACCGTGGGCTACAGGCTCCCTGCCACTGAGCGGCTGCCGTTTTAATGGGCGATTGATTGTAGTGTGAATGAAAGCCAGGATATTGGGCGGAACTGAAAGGGCAAATGCCATTTGCCCCTACGGCTGAGCTTTTATAGAATTAGAGTCACGCAAATCGGATCTGGTGTCAGTACCCCTTGAAGCGTAATGCTTCAGTCATTTCGGCCATGCTCTGCTCGATTGACCGACCTGCGGTGTCAATCACAATCGAGGCTGTGTGCCATGGCTCATAGATTCGACGGAGCACATCCTGCCATGTAGGGAGTTTTAAACCAGCAATGTCGGTCGTTCTAGATTCGACTCGAGCCTGGTGCTCCTCGGCATTTGAGCAGATGATCTCGATCTCTACAAACGGGCTGTCGGCCAAAACGGCCGTTTCGCGCCAGGCCATTCGTGTGACGTCCAAAGGATTGACGGAATCTGCCACTACATCTAACCCCAAGCGCAGGTTATCTAACGCTATGCCGTAGGCCACTTCATAGCCTTCAGGGCCAATATTGTTGATA
>DASQNN010000052.1:0-3176 GCA_035644955.1 Nodosilinea sp.
CCCGATGGGGGAGGGAACCTGCTGACCCCTGACGCTGTCCTGTAGCCTGATCAGGTTGACGGTCTCTGGCCCCCATGGTGTTGCTAGATTCTGACCGTGCTACCTGGCCGGGCGCTTGCCGCTATGGCTGGCCCTGGTACAGCCTTCCCCTTTTCCTGGAGATGTCATTGCTATGAAACATCCATCGGCCCTTGGGGTTGCTCTTTTAATTTTGGTAGCGGTTACCGCCGTGGTGGGGCCTTCTTCTGCCAACGGCAATCAATCGTTTGGGGGCACCTATCAAGCCCTCAGCGCCATTCTCTCTAAGGCCAGCGCCAAGGATGTGATGGACTCGTACCAGCGCCAAACCAACACCATCAGCCTCGATCGCGCCAACTTGGATGAACCCCACCTGCTGTCGGTAAGCGTGCCGGCTGGGGCCACCCTCCAGGGCTACATCGAGATCGATGGCCACACCCGTGTGCCCCTGGGGGCCAATTCAGAATATATCGACGTCAGCCCCTACCTGAGCGAGTCGATCACCCGCGTCACCGTTGTGGGCAGCTACTCACCCGCCTCGGACTCGGTAGCGATCGCCTTTAACGGCCCCAACACGGTGGTGCAGCAGCAGACCGGCGGCACCGGGCAGATTAACTACCAGCTCAATTTGCTGGTGCAGTAGAACAGGGCTAGTCAAACCCCGCCGTGGAGTGCTGTTGGGCCGCTAGGTAGGCCCGATAGCCCTGGCGGCGGTTGCAGGTAATGGCCCCGTCGCGCTCGGTGCAGAACACCTGAATGCCCCGCTGCTTGAGCCTCTCTTCAGTAGCGGGGTCGATCGCAGGGGCTGAGGCGATCGCCACCTCCGGCGCCAGGGCCGCGATCGCCGCCTCGCTCAGCGCTTCGCCGTGCCACCACAGCACCTTGCTTTGCAAACCTGGGTGAGCTTGAATCCAGGGCATTTGGCGATCGGCAGCGAGCTTGGGCAGCAGCAGCCAGGTGTGGCTGTTCAGCAGCGTCAGCCGCAGCCCGCGATCACCGTCCTGCAAATATTCCACGCGCTGGCGATCGACGGACTGCACCTGGCCAGGGTTGAGTAAGTGGAACTGCCCCCCAGCAGGAACAGCTGCCAGGGCCGAACTGCCGCCGTAAAAATTGCGAATCGGGGTTTTCTCGGCAATGGTGAGCCAGTTGTCGCGATCGCTGTCGTTGCCGTGAATAGCGCTGGCGAGCTGATTAATACCTGCCTGGCGCAGAAAGGGCACCACGGTATAGAACGCCGTTCTGTCGGTGCCGCTGTTGACGACTAAAGCTTTGCGCCCGTCTTGCACCACCATGACCGCATCGTTACCCGCTGCCAGCACCGTCACTTGCGATCGCGTTGCCCCTTGGTACAGCAGCGGCCCTAGGGCCACCAGCCCAATCAGCACGGCTACCAGCCCTCGCCGCCGCCCGGTTGGCCAGATCCACAACCCCCAGCCCCACAGGCCGTAGAGCCCGTAGAGCACAAACATTTGCCCCAGGGAAATGTGGCCCGTGGCTAGGGCGCTGCCGGGCAGGCTCACCTCCCAACGCACCAGGGCAATTAGCAGGTGGGTGGGCAGCCCTAGGGGCCAGGCGACCAGGCTGCCCAGCGCCGGCCACACCGCTGCTACTAAACCGCTGACCATGCCTCCCAGGCTGATTACCATGACCAGCGGCGTGGTCACCATGTTGAGCAAAATACTGTAGGTGGTGAGGGTGTTGAAGTAGTAGAGACTCAAGGGAATGGTCCAGAGATAAGCCGCCAGGGGCACCGCCGCTACTGCCGCCAGCGTGGTCGGCAGCCACTCCAGCTTTTCGGCGATCGGTTTCGCTGCCACCATCAGCCCCAGGGTGGCCATCACGCTGAGGCGAAAGCCAATGTCATCAATCCAGCCTGGGTTGAGCAGCAGCAGCAGCGTCACCGCCACCAGCAGGCAGCCCAGAGGCTTCACGCTGCGCTCTAGGGCAATGCCCGCCAGCACGCCAAAGCCCATCACCGTCGCTCGCATAACGCTGGGCTGTCCGCCAGTGATGAGCATGTAAACAATCAAAGTCACGCTGCCGGCAATAAATTTTGCCTGCGCCGGGTTGGGGAGCCGGGTTGCGATCGCCTTCTGCCCTAGGATTACCAGCACCACCCCTAGCACCAGCGACACGTGAAAGCCGCTAGCCGCGAGGGTATGCGCCATGCCAGCCTGAATAAATGCGTCTTGCAGGTCGTAGGGTACGGCCACAGCCTTGCGGCCCAGGGCCATAGCGCTGACCAGTGGCCCGGCGGGGGTGCCCAGCCGGGCCTCGTGGGCATGGGCAATGCGCTGGCGCACCCGCCACAGCGCCCACCGGGGCGGCAACTGGCCCTTTTCAGGAATCATCGTTTCGCCGATAAACCCGGCAAAGCAACGCTGGCTAGCCAGGTACTGGCGAAAGTCAAAGGCGTTGGGGTTTTTGGCCGGCGCGGGTGCGTAGAGCTTGCCCTGCACCTGCACCCGCTGCCCTGGAAACAGACCCTCAATTTGCTCGGCGGGCAGGGTGACGTAGAGCCTGCCCTGGGTAATGCCGGGGGCGCTGAGCGGGCTACTTTGGGCATCGAGTCGTCGCACCTGGTCGGTCTCGAGCCACAGCTGCCCGCGACCGCTGCGAGAAAGGCGCGGCATGTCCTGCACCTGGCCCCACACGATTTGCTGCGCTCCGGCGGCATCCCCCTGGCTGAGCAGACGGCTGATGTCGAGCCCAGTCGGGACGGGGTAGCGCAGGCCGTAGTTGAGGCTGGCCAACAGGGCGATCGCCCCCACTACCAACCACTGAGCAGCGGTTGGCCCCTTATACCAGCGAGCGGGCAGCACCAGGGCAGCCAGGGCAGCCGCCCCCAGCACCCCCAGGCCGGCGACCCCAACCCCAGCCCAGAGGCCAAGCCCCAGGTGACGCACCCAAAGACTGACCCAGAGCAGCCCCGCACAGTACCCGCCAGCCCCCAGCAACCCCGTCAGATTACCCATGCGTTTTCTCTGCACCCAACAGCTTTAGAAAGCCCGATCCCAGGGGCAGAATCACCGCGATCGGCGGCACTGATCGGGGGCAGTCGCCCCACGTTTTACAAATAAATCCACAAATCAGCGATTTCGGTGGGTGCGTTTTGCTGGTTTTAGTTGCTAACTTTTGAGAAATCAGTAGTATTA
>DASQNN010000053.1:0-2123 GCA_035644955.1 Nodosilinea sp.
GGTCAGCTCATGATTGTCGGCTCTCACAACGGTGGGTTGGCGGCTCCCGACATGTATATGATGATCTACGACTGGGTCAGGCGCTTTGGGGCTGAGCGGCCGGTCTATGGGCTGATGCACCCCAAGGTGTGGCAGGCCTGCCCTGCCCTTGCAGATTTGGCCGCCCGGGCCGGTGCGATCGCGGCTCATCCTAAACCGGCCCTAGCCGCCCTCGATCGCAAAGCCAGCATTTTGGTCTACCCCGGTGGGGCACAGGATGTTTTTCGCCCGTTTAGCCAGCGGAAGCAAGTTCAGCTGGGCGATCGCAAAGGGTTTGTCAAACTTGCCCTTCAGCGCCAGCTGCCAATCATTCCGGTGGTCTCCTGGGGCGCCCACGAAACGCTGGTGGTCTTAGCCGACATCTATCCCCTCGTAGAGCGCTTGCACGAACTGGGCATGCCCTGGCTGCTGGGGATCGATCCGGTGGTGTTTCCTGTCTACCTGGGTCTACCGTGGGGGCTGGCCTTGGGGCCGGTGCCCAATATTCCCTGGCCCCGACCAATCGCCACCCGAGTGGGCGTGCCGATCTACTTTGACCGCTATGGAGCAGAGGCCGCCCGCGATCGCCCCTACGTAGAGGCCTGCTACAGCCGCGTCTTTCACCAAATGCAGCAAGACCTTGACCACCTGATTACCAAGCACGGCGACCCGCAACGGGCTTAAAGTGGTGGAGCCAGCTAACCTGCCCTGGCAGCAGCGGAAACGTTTTATAGGGGTATCATCGCGGTTCCGTCAACAGACAGCGTGTGGAAGGACGCTTGGTAGGGTAGGGTGTTAACCTCCAAAAGTACCTATCTCAGCCCGTCAACCTTAGAATGCTCGATCTGCTGCTCATTGCCAGCCTCGGTTTTTTAGGTAGTTTTGGTCACTGCCTGGGCATGTGCGGGCCGATCACGGTTGCCTTTTCGCTGTCGCAGTCGGCGGCAATACCCAGCCGTTGGCAGCATGTTTACTTTCACCTGCTGCTCAATATTGGTCGGTTGGTCAGCTACGCCCTGGTCGGCGTTTTGATTGGTACGTTAGGTTCGGTGCTGGTGGCCAGTGGGCAGATGGCGGGCATTGGTAGCCCTCTGCGGCGTGGCGTTGCCATCGTGACCGGGCTGCTGCTGATTTGGTTTGGGCTGGCGCAGATTAGCCCGCATCAGGTGCCCAAGGTGCCTTTCCTCAACCCCATGTCCGGGTTGCACGATCGCCTCAGCCGCGCCATGCAGACCCTCTCGCTGAATCCTCAGCGCTGGACGCCGCTGCTGCTGGGTTTGGCCTGGGGGCTCATCCCCTGCGGGTTTTTGTATGCGGCTCAGCTCAAAGCGGCGGAAACCACGAATCCCTGGGCGGGTGGGGCGACGATGCTGGCCTTTGGCATCGGTACGCTGCCGATGATGCTAGGGGTTGGCATCTCGACCGGGTGGGTCAGCGGCGACCGGCGAGGGCAACTGTTTCGCCTCGGCGGCTGGATTACCCTGATAATTGGCCTGCTAACGGTGTTTCGGGGCAGCGGCAGCGTCGATCTCACCGGCCACGGCGCGCTGATTTGCCTGTTTTTAGCGCTGATTGCTCGGCCCGTTAGCCGCCTTTGGTCGCCCCTGGTAATCTACCGCCGTGCCCTGGGGGTAGGGGCCTTTGTGCTCTCGGTGGCCCACATCGGCCACATGGTCACCCTGGGCTGGAACCCCGCGGCCCTGCCTTTTTTGTTGCCTCGGCTACAGGTGGGCGGCTGGGCTGGTATCGTTGCCTTTGGGCTAATGACACCCCTGGCGCTGACCAGTTTTGATCGGGCCCAGCGCTACCTGGGCGATCGCTGGCGAGCGCTGCATCTGCTGAGTTTGCCCATCTTTGTTTTAGCGGTCGCCCACGCGCTGCTGTTGGGGTCGCGCTACCTGGGGGGGTTTGAGCGCTCTACGCAAAACTGGCTGGCCGCGATCGCTCTGGTCACTCTGGCGGTGCTGGCGCTGCTGCTGCGCTGGCGCTGGTTTTGGTCGCTGTTGTCTTTAGAGAAGTACTATGTGTCGGCCAAGCATTAGCTTAGTTGGTGGTCTATTGGTTGGTGTAGGACTCCTGGCAGGACTACCGGCCCAGGCCCACAA
>DASQNN010000054.1:0-4879 GCA_035644955.1 Nodosilinea sp.
CGCGACCAGATCAACGCCATTCTCTCCCAGGGCTATCGCCTAGGCATCGAGCATGTGGATAAACGGCGGTTTCAGACCAACGCCTGGCAGAGCGGCCCTACCCTACCCAGCGAAAATGCCGCCAGCGCCAGCGCCGCCCTAGAGCGCTGTCTGAATGACTATGCCCAGGACTACGTGCGACTGATCGGCATCGATCCTAAAACCAAGCAGCGGGTGATGGAGACCATCATTCAGCGGCCGGGGCGGTAGTAGTTTTGTTTACAGGGTGGTGTGGCAGGGTGGTTTGGTGGCAGGATGAAGAGCTAGACGACTCTCCGACAGTGCTGAGGGGGAATCGCTGGGCTTTTGCACTGTCTGTTAGAACAACTCGACCGAAATGCCAGAAAACAATCGACTTTCATCTGGAATCGAGGGACTCGATGAAGTTTTAGCCGGAGGATTTCCCGCAGGGCAGAGCTATCTGGTCAGGGGTGGGCCAGGCTGCGGCAAAACCACTCTAGGATGGCACTTCCTGACCCACGACCTGGGAGATGGCACGCCGCGGTTGTTCATTACCCTGGGCGAATCGCTGGAACAGCTGAAGCGCAACGGGGCAGCTTCGGGCTTTCCAGTGGAGGCGGTGGAGGTTTTAGATCTCAGTCCCGATGCCAGCTTTTTTGTGCAAAACCAGGGGTACGATATTTTTGCCGCGGCTCAGGTCGAGCAGGGGCCACTGACCGAGCGCATTGTGGAGCAGGTCAAGGCGCTGAAGCCCCAGCGGGTATTTATCGACTCGATGACCCAGCTGCGCTACCTGGCTGCCGATGCCTACCAGTTTCGCCAGCAGGTGGTGGGTTTTTTGCGATTTTTGCTCCACGAAGGGGCGACGGTGCTGTTTACCTCTGAAAGCAGCCAGGAAGCCCCCGATGAAGATTTGCAGTTCATCAGCGACGGTATCATCACCCTAGACATACACGAAGAGGGCCGGAACATTCAGGTGTCTAAGCTGCGGGGCAGCGGGTTTCGCAAAGGCTGCCACGCCATGCGCATCGGCGATCGCGGCCTAGTAGTATTCCCTCACTTGGTCGCCGGGGAAGATAGTGTGGCCACAGCCCCAACCCGCCTTTGCCCCTCTGGCATTCCCGAAATCGACGAGATGCTCAATGGCGGCATCGAAACGGGTACTGTGACGATTATTTCTGGCCCCAGCGGCGTGGGCAAAACCACGGTGGGGCTGCAATTCATTAAAGAAGCAGCGGGTCGGGGCGATCGCTCCGTAGTTTATCTGTTTGAAGAAGCCGTAGATACCCTGCTCAGCCGCTGTGAGGGCATCAACATTCCGGTGCGGGCCATGGTAGAAAGAGGCACGCTATCGGTGATTAAAATTGACCCGCTGGTATACTCCCCCGATGAGTTTTCCTACCAGGTGCGCCTAGAGGTCGAAAAAGCTGGTGCCCAAATCATTATGATCGACAGCGTGCTGGGCTATAAGCTGTCGTTTCAAGAAGACGACCTGATTCGCAACATTCACACCCTTTGCCAGTACCTGAAGGGGCGGGGCGTCACGACCCTACTGACTAACGAGGTCGCGTCGATTACAGGGGACTTTAAAATAACGGAGCTGGGGGTGTCCTACCTAGCCGACAACATTATTTTTCTGCGATATTTAGAAATTCGCGGGCAGATGCGGCGGGCCATTGGCATTTTGAAGAAACGCCTCAGCGATTTTGAGAAGACTTTACGCGAGTTTGAAATTTCTCGCTACGGGATTAAGGTGGGCCGTCCCTTGACTCAGCTGCGGGGCATCTTAAGTGGAGTTCCTGAATTCATTAAGTCCCACGAAAATGAGCCATGATGTTACACCTGACTGCGTCGATCCTCCCCCCGAACCCGACGATCGATGGCAGTCTCGCATTTTGCTGGGGATAGACCATCCGCAAAATCGTCAGCTGCTAGCTGCCCTACTGGGTCGTTTTTATAGCCTGCACGACTTGTCAGCAGAACCGCTAAAGTGGACCCAAGCGTTTGACCTATGCATTTTTGACACCGCCTTTTTGGGCCGCTGTGCTGCCCGCATTGCCGAGCAGCGAGCGGCGGCTAGCCCGGTATTTCTGCCCTTTTTGCTGCTGCTCAAGCGCCCACACCTGGTTCTCATGACGGCCTCCCACCGCCAGCAGGTCGACGATGTGATTACCATACCCGTTGACCAGACCGAGCTACTGCTGCGGGTTGAGTCGCTGCTGTGGGCTCGGCGGCAGTCGTTAAAGCTCAGCGCCCTGCTGGCCCAGGAGCGGTTACTTGAGCAACAGCTTGAGACTGACAATCAAATTCTTCATCAGATGGCGACTCAGGATGGTCTGACCGGCATTTCTAACCGGCGCGCCTTTGATGAAAAGCTGGCCTACGAATGGAAACTCGGCTGCCGCGAGCAAACCCCGCTAGCGGTGGTGCTCTGCGATGTGGACTACTTCAAAGCCTACAACGATACCTACGGCCACATTGCAGGCGATCAGTGTCTGCGGGAGATTGCAGGCGTGCTCAATACAGCGACTCAACGCCCGGCAGACCTAGCCAGCCGCTACGGCGGCGAAGAGTTTGCCCTAATTTTGCCTAGAACCGATTTAGAAGGGGCGCTGCATCTGCTGAACCGCATTCGCAGTACCCTGCAAGCCCGCGCCATCACCCACCCGCAATCGTCCATCGGCCCCTACGTCAGTCTGAGCTTTGGCCTAGCTAGTGTGGTTCCCGATCTACAGTGGCAGCTTGAAGATCTGCTGCGCGCTGCCGATGCGGCTCTATACCAGGCCAAAGCTGACGGCCGCGATCGCATTGTAGTCGCCCCCAGCTTAGTCATCCCCAGCCCAAAAAATCGCTCCCATTAGCGACGCCTAAGATCAGGTCCACGGGCCAGGCGGCGGCTAGCTGCCCCGATAGGTGCTATAGGACCAGGGCGAGACCAGCAGCGGCACGTGAAAGTTGCCACTGGGGTCGGCCACTGTAAAGCGAACGGGAATTTGGTCTAAAAACGGTGGCTCAGACAGGGCCGCGCTGGTTTTGGCAAAGTAGGCCGCCACATCAAAGGTAATTTCGTAGGTGCCCTTGTGCAGCTCGTCGCCCTCTAGCAGCGGCTCATCGGTGCGGCCATCGCTGTTGGTTTCGACGGTCTTAAGCGCCGTTTTGATGTCGGCTTCATTATTAATGGCCCAGACTGTGAGCCGCAGCGAGGCAGCGGGCTTACCCAGGGCCGTGTCGAGAACGTGGGTGGAGAGTCTGCCCATTGTGGTGATAAATCTTGCCAGCTAGCTACAGACAAAGCATATAGTAAGACGCCCTTGAATGGAGGTTGAACCCAAATTATTCGAAAATAGCGGGCCTTGGCCGCAAAAAGCCTGGTTCTACCTGGCCGCAGGGTGCTGCTAGCGACCCTTTTGCTGAGGACAGAATTGTTCGTTAGCCTAACCCTAGCACCCCAGGCACCGCTAGGTAGTTCTAAGACAGTTCAATAGGCAATTTGACACTATGATCCATGCTTCCAATCCCCAGCCCAGTCAGCCCTCGGCCCGCAGTCGGCGACAGTTGCTCAGATATATAGCTGGGGGCGGACTAGGGGCGATCGCCATGGTTTTCTCCCGACCCCAGCCAGCGGCAGGCCAAGACCTTGAAGAACTGTGCTCGATGTTTCCCCAAAATTCTCGCTGCCTCGACTATTTGCCGGGGGTGCAGGCACTGGACGCAGCGGGAAATGCGATCGCTGTCGATACTTTTTTGCCCACCACCACGCCGGGAGTTCCGCAGCCGGTGCAAGGCCTGCCCAGCGTTACCTATCTGGTGATTGACGAAGGGCCAGCGATCGCCCCCTACGGCCTGCGCCCCATCTGCCCTCACCGGGGCTGCGCTGTGATCTGGCAGGCCGACCAAAACCGCTTCGCCTGCCCCTGCCACGGCTCTAGGTTTGATGCCGAGGGCCGGGTGCTGCGAGGGCCAGCCCGCAAACCGCTGCCCCTGGTCACGGTGGTCGAGCGGCAAAATCAAATTCGCCTGGTCGATCGGGCACCCTCCATCGATCCGCGCTAGAAAATTCGCGTTAAAGGGCACCTACCGACTTGGAACGTATCCGAAAACGGGCCTGGCCCCTTGACCGGTAGTTCTGGAAAGCTAGGTTTCGGATGCGTTCTTAGGGGGCAATGGTTGATAATAGGGGATCTCTGTCGCAATTCCGTTCTAACGCCCCATGTCTAGCGCCTTTCTCGATCGCCTCCACAGCCCCGAGCGCCCGGTGATGGTCTTTGACGGTGCCATGGGCACCAATCTCCAAGTGCAAAACCTCACCGCCGATGACTTTGGTGGCCCCGAGTACGAAGGCTGCAATGAATACCTGGTCTTTACCAACCCCAAGGCGGTCGAGACCGTGCACCGAGGGTTCCTCGAAGCCGGGGCCGACGTGATTGAAACTGACACCTTTGGCGGCACTGCGATCGTGCTGGCCGAGTACGACCTGGCCGATCGCGCCTACGAGCTGAACAAAACCGCCGCCGCCCTGGCCCGCCGCGTCGCCGATGAATATTCCACCCCCGACCAGCCCCGCTTTGTGGCTGGCTCCATGGGGCCGGGCACCAAGCTGCCCACCCTCGGTCATATCGACTTTGACACCCTCAAAGATTCCTACGTCGATCAGGCGAAAGGGCTGATCGACGGCGGTGTCGATCTGATGCTGGTGGAAACCTGCCAGGACGTGCTGCAAATCAAAGCCGCCCTCAACGGCATTGAAGAAGCCTTTGTCGCCACCGGCACCCGCCTCCCGCTCATGGTCTCTGTCACCATGGAGCAGCAGGGCACCATGCTGGTCGGCACCGAAATGGCCGCCGCCCTGACCATTCTCGAACCCTACCCGATCGACATT
>DASQNN010000055.1:0-21929 GCA_035644955.1 Nodosilinea sp.
GGGTTAAACACCCAGCCCTCAGCGCTGTAATTCTTGTGGATGTGGCCGAGGGCCAGATAGTCTACGCCGGCTTCTTTAAGCGGCAGCAGCTCGGCGTAGCGCAGCGCCCCGGCGTAGCGAGAAATTTGCCCTTCTAAACCATGGTGAAACATCAAAACCGTGTGGTCCGGTCCAGGGGGGAGGGCTTGAATGGCACCTGCTAACAGCTCAATGGCGCGGGGGGCCGTTGCCCCGTACCAGTTGGAACCGATCACTCGTACCCCGCAGGGTAGGTCGATGTAGCCGCCTGAGCGAGTAGCTTCGTCCCAGGGGCTGAGACGATTGTCTGCGTTGGCCCCGTCGTTGGGCTCTAGCAGCTTGAGCAGGCCCCACTCAGACAGGTACTTGAGCCAGCTGGTGCGGGTGCCGTAGGGGCGGTTGTCGTGGTTGCCCTCGATCGCCAGTACTGGAATGTCGGCATCTTTCAACGCCTGCAGGCAGACCTGGGCCTGGTTGAGGGTGGCGGGCTTGATGTTGTGGTGTTCGAACAGATCGCCCGCGATCGCCACAAAATCTACCTCGGCCTCAATGGCGTAGCGCTTTAGCACCGATTGCAGGGCGCGAAAAAAGTCTTTGGTCCGCTCGGGGGTATCGTAGCGGTCAAACCCCAGGTGGATATCGGCAATGTGGAGAAACTTAGCCATGGCCCCGCCTGCAAGCAATACTTCCTCAGCCTAGTACCGATTTTAGATTTTGGATTTGTGAGTTTTGGGTTAGGCAAGCTAGGTGAGTAACATTGCTGCCCACTTGGCCGTAGCGATGGCAATTCGGTTTTTACTATTTGGTTCTTCTATACCGGCGAAGATTCCGCGGCTAGTTCTTCTAGACGCTCCTGCTGGTCGCGGCTAACGCAGGACTGAACCAAATCGTCAATGTCCCCTTCCAGCACGGGGGTGAGGGTAAAGTTTTGGTTGAGGCGGTGGTCGGTAACGCGGTTGTCTTTGTAGTTGTAAGTGCGAATTTTTTCTGACCGTGACCCGCTGCCCACCTGCGATTTCCGCATGGAAGACACGGCCTCCTGCTGCTCTCGCATTTTCAGGTCAAAGAGCTTGGCCCGCAGAATCTGCATCGCCCGCTCGCGGTTTTTTAGCTGCGATCGCTCCTCGGTACAAAACACCCGAATGCCCGTGGGCTTGTGGAACAGGTCTACTGCCGTTTCCACCTTGTTGACGTTCTGGCCGCCGGCCCCGCCCGACCGCGCCGTCGTCAGCTCAATATCTTTAGGATCAATCTGCACCTCTACCTCGTCCACCTCAGGCATGATGGCCACGGTGGCGGTAGAGGTGTGAACGCGCCCGCCCGCTTCGGTTACAGGAACCCTCTGCACCCGGTGAACCCCCGCCTCAAACTTGAGCTGACTGTAGACGCGATCGCCCGCAATTTCCAGAATCGCTTCCTTAAAACCGCCCATATCCGCCGCTGACTCGCTCAGCAGCTTCACCTTCCAGCCCTGGGTCTCGGCATAGCGAGAGTAGAGCCGCACCAGGTCTCCGGCCCAAATGCTGGCCTCATCGCCACCGGTACCGGCGCGAATCTCTAGCATGATGTTTTTATCATCATTGGGGTCTCGGGGCAGCAGCAACAGCTTGAGGCGAGCTTCTAACCCGGCCAGCTTTTCGGCCAGAGCCTCTACCTCTAAGCCAGCCATTTCCTTCATTTCAGGATCGCTGTTGGCTTCTTTGTAGATCTCCCTGGCACCGGCTAACTCCTCACCGGTAGATTTCCACTCGGCATAGGTCGTAACCGTTTCCTCCAGGGAAGACCGAGACCTGGCAATACGCTGAAACTCATCCGGATCTTTAGCGACATCGGGGTCCGCCAGTCTTCGGGTTAGCTCTTGGAACGTCTGCTCTACAGAGTTGAGTTTTTCAATTAAGTACGCCTCGGCCATGATCTCCTCGTGTCTGCCGCCTAGCTAAAATGTCCTGGTGCCACAGCAGAGGACGTTAGGCTTTGTCGGCAGCCTGGTCGTCGGTGGCAGCGGCGGTGTCAGCCATACCGTACTTGCGCAGGAAGCGCTCCACGCGGCCCTCGGTATCGATAATCTTCTGGGTGCCGGTGTAGAAGGGGTGGTTCCCAGACCAGACATCGACGTGCAGTTCAGGCTTGGTAGAGCCTACGGTCATAATTTCTTTGCCGTCGCAGAAGACTTTGGCTTCGGGGTACCAGGTGGGATGAATCTCAGACTTTGCCATAACAGTGAGTTAAACAACATCAACAGCAGAAAACAGGCTGGACTAGAGTGCTCTGGCCGTAGAAGTCTAAACTTGACTTCTCGCAAAACACTCTCAAACCACCTAAAGCAATACTAGCGCTTGGAGAACTGAGGTGCCTTCCGGGCTTTCTTCAGACCGTACTTACGGCGTTCCTTGGCGCGGGGGTCGCGGGTGAGATACCCTTCAACCTTCAAAGGCTTGCGGTTTTCGGGGTCCAATTCACACAGCGCTCGGGCCACGCCCAGACGAATGGCATCGGCCTGGCCGGTTAGACCACCGCCCCTGACATTGACCAAAATATCGTAGGCGTTCTCCAGACCTAGCACCTCTAGAGGAGCCTTGGTAGCGTTTAGGTAGGCTGGGTTGAACTGCAAATAGTCGTCGCCGGGGCGCTTGTTGATCACCAGTTGACCATCGCCGGGTACCAAACGCACCCGCGCAATGGAGGTCTTGCGGCGACCGGTGCCCCAGTACACAGCTTGTTGAGATTGATCGGTGGCCTGCATTATTTCGCTTCTCCAGGAAGGGTGTTTACAACGTGGACTTCAGGGTTTTGAGCCTGGTGGGGATGCTCTGGCCCGGCGTACACTTTGAGCTTAGTGAACTGCTTACGGCCCAGAGAGTTTTTGGGCAGCATGCCCTTCACCGCCTGCTCAATGATGCGCTCGGGAATGCGCGCCTGAAGCTTCTCAAAGGTCTCCGTCTTCATGCCGCCGGGGCGCCCTGAGTGGCGCCGGTAGAGCTTGGTACTGGCCTTGCGACCGGTAACCACCACTTTCTCAGCATTGACCACAACCACAAAGTCCCCAGTATCCATGTGAGGGGTGAAGGTGGGTTTATTTTTGCCGCGTAGAACAGTGGCGATTTCGGTGGCCAACCGCCCTAGGCGCTGGCCCTCGGCATCAATCACGTGCCACTGGCGCTGGATAGAATCGACGGGGGGAACATAGGTTTTAGTCATAGCGCTTGAGCTGCCTTTCTTGGATGAACCACACTAACTAAACAAACGAGAAAACCGAAGACTTTTAGGCCACCGCTGGCCCCCAGAAGAAGTGAGGCTGAGTGTCAAACCACACCTCCGGAGCAAAGGGGGTATCGTCGTAACCCACCCGCAGCAAACACAGCCCCTGGGCCGGTGCAGCGTATTTAACCCGGTGCCGCTGCCGCTGTTGCCAGAGGTGGCCAAACTCCACCGGGGTCAGCTCGCCACTGCCCACCTTCACCACCAGGCCCATAATCAGCCGCACCATGCCGTACAAAAAGCCTTTGGCCTGCAGCTCGACGGTGAGAAAGGTATCTTGGCGACGGCACTCGGCGGCTTGAAGTTCTACCCAGGAGTGGCTCTTGCCCGATCGCGCCCGGTGAAAGGCGGTCATGTCATGGTGGCCTACCATGGCGTCAAGCGCCGTTTGTATCTTGCCCTGATCCAGGTATTGACTATAGTAGTGCCAGACAAAGGGGCGTACAAACAGGTTGGGCCGCTGCCCTGTATAGAGGGTGTAGCGGTAGCGCCGCCAGCAGGCCGAAAACTGGGCATGCCAGGTATTAGGTACCATTGCCGACGCCCGAATCAAAATATCCTCGGGCAGGCGGGCATTGAGCACATCGGCCCAGCGGTGGGCTGGGATAAAGTCTGGAGCATCGAAGTGGGCCACCTGGGCGGCCGCGTGAACGCCGGTGTCCGTCCGTCCTGCTCCACTGAGCCGGACGTCATACCCCAGCACCGAGCGAATTGAGGCTTCAATTTCTCCCTGTACCGTACGGGCATTGGGCTGCCACTGCCAACCGTGCAAACGAGTGCCCACATACTGCACCACCAAAGCAACCCGCTGAGTTGCCTGGGCAAACTCGGCGGGCTGGCTTTCCAGGCTGCGCTGTATGGGTGAGGGCTTCTCCATGGGAACGGGCAAAGGACTAACGGACAGCGTTGGCAAACTAAGCAAATTGAACTAAGCAAATCGAAAAAACGCCTAGGTCAATTCAATGACGGCCATTTCGGAGTTATCACCGCGGCGGCGAACGGTTTTGATCACTCGGGTGTAGCCACCGTTGCGATCGCCGTAACGCTCACCGGCCTGGCTAAACAAAGCATGGACGAGCTGCTTGTCGTAGATATAGCCCATAGCCTGGCGTCGGGCCGAAAGCGACCCATCCTTGGCTAGGGTGATCATGCGATCGGCCTCTTCGCGCACGGCTTTAGCCCGGGTTTTAGTGGTAGTAATTCGACCGTGGCGGATTAGCTCCGTGGTCAGGGAGCGAAGCAGAGCCTTGCGCTGGTCTGCGGGCTTCCCGAGTTGATGGACGCGACAACGGTGACGCATGGTACTGAACTCAGATGAACAACAAAAACAAAAGCAACGTAGAAAAACTCAGAGAGAGACGGGGTGATGCCCATCGCCCTGTCAGTCACAAACCATACCCTATCAGGCCGTTTTCGATGCCTTTTCTAGGGGCAGGGTAATACCCAGGCGTTCCTGAAGCGCTTCAATCACCTCCTCGGCAGATTTCTGGCCGAAGTTCTTGATCTCCAGCAAATCTTCCTGGCTGAAGTCCAGCAGATCGGCCACGGAGTTAATTTGGGCCCGCTTCAGACAGTTGTAGGCCCGTACCGAAAGCCGCAGTTCCTCAATGGGAATTTGGTTGTTCGGGTCCTCTTCCTTAACCTCTTCGTCAAACTTGGGCTCAAGGGTGACATCTTTCAGGGGCACAAACAGGCTGACTAGAATGTCGGCGGCCTGGCTCATGGCCTGCTGGGGAGTAATGCTACCGTTGGTCCAGATATCCATGATCAGCTGGTCGCGCTGCATCGAGCCAGAAACAACTACCTCCTCAACGGTGTAGTTGACCTTCTTGACCGGCATAAACACAGAGTCAATCTGGATGAAATCAAGCGCGGTGGCATCGTCTTTGCTACGTACAACGGCCCGATAGCCCTGGCCTCGCTCAATTCTAAATTCCATTTCCAGGGTGTGGCCGTCAGCAATCGTGGCTACGTACTGCTCCGGGTTGACCACTTCCACTTCAGAGGGTAACTCAAAGTGCCCAGCGGTTACCCGCGCCGGCCCCTGCACCAGCAGACGACCAATCTGGGGTTGGCTAGAGTAGCTCCGCAGAACAATCTCCTTCATGTTTAGGAGAATGTCGAGAACATCTTCTCGGACTCCAACAATGGTGGAAAACTCGTGGGTAGCGCCAGCAATTCTAACGGCGGTGATGGCAATTCCCTCTAGGTTAGAGAGCAACACCCGTCGCAGGGCGTTGCCCACGGTAGTACCCTGGCTGCGCTCCAGGGGTTCAATCACAAACCGACCGTACTGACTCTGATCGTTTTCAACGACAGACTCTACGCAATCAACATGAAACTGTGCCAAAATCCTGCCTCCCTTAAACCTCGCGATACCCTGCCCCCCGACGGAGCCCCATTGCTCAATGCTTAAACCCGACGACGCTTGGGTGGTCGGCAGCCGTTGTGGGGGATAGGCGTGACATCGCGAATGAGCGTAATTTCTAAACCTGCCCCCTGGAGAGCACGAATGGCAGTTTCGCGGCCGGCTCCAGGCCCACTGACCATGACTTCGATCTGGCGCATGCCCTGATCCATAGCCCGCTTGGCGGCACTGTCTGCTGCAGTTTGAGCTGCAAAGGGGGTGCCTTTTTTAGCTCCCTTGAATCCGCTAGACCCTGCCGAAGCCCAGGAAATCGCTTCCCCCGACTGGTCGGTGATGGTCACGATGGTGTTATTAAAGGTCGAACGAATGTGGGCTACGCCACTGGGTATGTTCTTTTTACTCTTACGAGGTCCGGTCTTGCGGGTTGGTTTGGGCATAACGTTGTCACTAAACTCAATTCAAGAAAACTTAAGATCAACGTAACTGTCGGTGAGCAGTCAAAGTTAGCGGGCACCGGTAAACAGTCAGAAAAACTCGCCACAGAGGTTAGCGAGCTTTCATACCTCAAGCCCCCAATCGTAATTGGAGGTTTACGAAGTAGGACTGACTCTGACTCTACTTCCGTGGCGCTTTTTTCTTACCGGCAACGGTGCGACGGGTGCCGCCCCGACGGGTGCGAGAGTTGGTTCGCGTCCGCTGACCCCGTACAGGTAACCCTGCTCGGTGCCGCCGTCCCCGATAGGAGCCGATGTCCATCAGCCGCTTGATGTTCATGCTCTCAAGCCGGCGCAGGTCACCCTCTACCTGGTAATCACTCTCTACGGAATCCCGCAGCTTGGCTACATCGGCATCGGTGAGGTCTTTGATCCGCACATCGGGGTCAACTCCAGTTTTAGCCAGAATCTCCTTCGAGCGGGTAAGGCCAATGCCATAAATATAGGTCAAGCCAATTTCAACTCGTTTGTCACGTGGTAAATCCACGCCTGCTATCCGTGCCACCTTAACTATCTCCCCGAATATTTGGTTCTAACCATACAGCCCAAGGGCGGCTACCCAGTAACGTTAGTGGGGCCACTGCCCAGACCATGAAAAGCCCGATTCAATGCCTAGAACGAACTTGCCTTGACTAACTCATTCAGCCATCTTTTGGCACACCAACTCCCTTCGCTGTCGAACGGGCTGCTGTGTCAAACCTACCCCTGCCGTTGCTTGTGCTTGGGGTTTGAACAAATCACCATGACCCGGCCACGGCGGCGGATCACTCGACACTTATCACACATCTTGCGCACAGACGCACGGACTTTCATGTCCAACTCGCACTTTACTACAGAATTGCTATGCTAGCAAACTGAGGTCAGCCCGTCAAATACAATTTTTGGGCCGGGACAGTGGTCTGGCGATCGCGCCGGGCCATGGAACCAACCATAGAGCCAACCATGGGGCCAAAAAGAAACCGCCTGTGGGCGGTTTCAGGAATGCAAAACTCAGACTAGCTAAAGATGCTTAGGCACCGCGCTTGAGGGCGGCTTCCACCAGTTTAAGTTCTTGCTCGACCCGGGTCTTGAGCTTCTCGGGCAGGGGGCGGTTGGGGTAGCTGCTGTAGTGACCCGCGATCGCATTCAGCGCTGTCCGCATGGTGGTAAACGAGCTTAGATTGGCCACCGATGTATCGCGGCGATAGCGGGAGGCAAAGTCGCTGATAAGGGCTTTCGCGGTGGCCTGGGCCTCGGCCTTGGCAGGATCGTCATCAGCTATGGAGATAGATGTTCTAAGGCTATCAACCAGCATCAGCGTGTCCTGGCGGTAGTCGCCGGAGAGCATGCCGCTGGTGCCTGCACTGCACCCTGTCAGGCCGACAACGGCCACCAGTACCAGGGCTAAAAGACGAGCAATTAAGGATTTCATAGGCTTCTTTCAAAGAGTTCAGGCCGAACGACAGGCCCCGAAAAAGAGGTGCTGAGTTCCGCACCAAGGCCGCGCTGATGTCATTTCGGTGTTTTTATTCTATAGCGCACTGTGGACATAGTATTCCGCCGCCCAAATCGGACGCTCTGCCCTAGGCTGGATAAATGCGCAGCCGACGGTTGGGTTCTTCACCGCAGCTGAGGGATTTGAGCCGGTAGTGCTCGGCCAGCTCGTGCTGCATTTTGCGAATGCGGGCCGAGCGCGGCAGGAGTTCCACCGGCTGACCCTTGGGAATCACGATTTGCTCGACGGCTAGACGAGCTTCTTCGAGGGCCTCTAGCTCATCGTCGCCGCCGCTGTGGCTAAACAGTTCTAGATCTACCGCGCCGGGGTTGTCGTCTAGATCCAGCAAGCGCTGTAGGGCGCGGGTAATCTGGGGAATGCTGTTGGACTTGACCAGGTGGACGGGGATTTGCAGCCCCTGGGCCATATGCTTGAGCTTGGCCTGGGCCTTGGCATGGGATCGCAGCGCCAGCACCGCATCGGCATGCTCTAAGTCTTTGGTGATCACCACCGGCATGTGCAGGGTTTGAATGACCCGCTCAATCTGGTGACGGCTGAGGCCGTAGGGGTAAAGGCGCATGGCGTCTTCCCCGTTGGGGCCAACGATGGCGTCATCGTCAGCCAGATCCAGCAGGTGGGCAAACATGGGGTCGGTGGTGGGTTCAGGGATAAACGCCTGCCCCAGGGGCCGAATGTTGCCGTTGCCCAGGGTGCGCTGGGCGATCGCTGGACTGGTCGTAGGCGGCACCATCTGCCCGGCAGCCCGCCAGCCCATGCCCGATCGCGAGGGTTTGGCCACCTCCCGCCCCGAGCCGGGCAGCTCGTGGGTAACCACCACCTTCTGATTTTCATCGATGGTGCGGATTTGCAGCCCCGGCTGCCGCCCCCGCAGCAGGTTGTCGATGGTGACGGTAACGTCATCGTGGACGGCCCAGCGCTGGCGCTCCAGCATTTCTACGGCGATGTCAAAGGTGGGGGGTGCTTTGCGCTCCAGTACGCTTTTTTGGCTACCTCGGCGGCGGGCTTCCTCATCCCCCAGGGTGACCGACTGAATGCCCCCGATCAGGTCGGAGAGGGTGGGGTTTTTGATCAGGTTTTCCAGTCGGTTGCCGTGGGCAGTGCCCACCAGCTGCACCCCTCGCTCAGCAATGGTGCGAGCGGCCAGGGCCTCTAGCTCGGTGCCGATTTCATCGATGACGATGACTTCGGGCATATGGTTTTCCACCGCTTCGATCATCACCCGATGCTGCTCTTCGGGGCGGGCCACCTGCATGCGCCGGGCCCGTCCAATGGCCGGGTGCGGAATATCCCCATCCCCGGCAATTTCGTTAGAGGTGTCGATGATTACCACGCGCTTTTGCAGATCGTCAGCTAACACCCGGGCAATCTCTCGCAGCGCGGTGGTTTTGCCCACCCCAGGCCGGCCCAGCATCAGAATGGAGCGGCCGGTTTCTACCAGATCACGAATCATGCCAATGGTGCCGAAGATCGCTCGGCCTACCCGACAGGTGAGGCCAATCACTTCTCCCGATCGGTTGCGAATAGCGCTGATGCGGTGCAGGGTCTTCTCAATGCCGGCCCGGTTGTCGCCACCGAAGCTGCCCACCCGCTTGATGCAGTGGTCTAGATCGGCATGGGTAACGGGGGTGTCCGAGAGGTACTCTACGCTGTTGTAGAATCGAGCTTCGGGCAGGCGGCCCAGGTCGAGAACGACCTCAATCAGATTTTGACGCTCGGAATGGTGGGCTAACCGCGACCGAATTGAGGGCGGTAAAATGCTCAGCAGCTGCTCTAGGTCGTCGATGGGGGGCTCGTGGGCAGGGCCAGACTGAGGTTGGGCTGGCCCTTCGGGGTCGGTGGGGGAAGATTCCACGGCTAGATTGTGGGTGATAGAAAGACTGTTGGTTGGGCTGTCGTCAGCAGGGGCATCGTTGCCTGAGTCGAAATTCAAGCTGTTGTCGTCGCTATAGCTAACCATACTGTGTTGGTAAAAGATGTCTCTCAAACTTGAGCTGACCTACCAGCTGTCTGGCTAAGGTCAGCCCCTGCCCCAGGGCGCTCTCGTCTAGCTGATGCCAGGGAGCGACGGAAGCGGTTACACGGCTGCTTCCTGGCTGTGTCCATTGACCCGGAGAATCCTGGTCTAGGGAAGCGTTTCCTAGCCAGGGGCGAAGTTCGTGGTCAATGGCGTCGAGCAGCGGCAGCACCTGCGATCGCCCGTAGCTGCCATAGGCAATGCCGGCAATGGTCTTGCCCGGCTGGGTGAACCCGGCACTCTGGGGGACGGCCCCAGTCCTTAGGTCAGCTTTTGAGCCGGCCTGGGGGCCATCCATTGGGCCAGCTTTCGAATCAGAGTGGAAGCCGTCGGGTCGGAAATCATTGAGTTGAGCAGCAGCGGATGCTTTGTTCACCAAGCCGAGATTGATTAATTTACTTACAGTGTAACCATTGGTGCCGCCAGCGGGTTGCACATAGCCCGGTAGCCCAGCATCGAGAATCTTTTGGGCCAGGCGAATGGCGGCGTGGGTGGTGCCTTTGCCGAGGTCGCCGCTCATGGGACGGCCGTCGGTTTGCCAGATCAGCGGCAGGTCTAGGGGGGCCATCAGGGCGTAGAGATCCCGCAGATAGGCCACCACATCGTCATGGTCAGGACAGCTAATGGAGATGAGTTTCAGGTGAGGCCTCCAGGGCTCTAGCCGCTGCCAGAGCTCTGCAAACTGGGCCTGGTGCCCGGTCTGAGTATGAATTTCGATCGCATCGATCTGGGAGCGCTGGTCAGCGGAAAAGGCTTCGGGACTGGCCAGGTAGGGCCGGGCATCGATATTGCTGACTGGGCAAACGGCAATGCAGCGTCCGCAGCCGTAGCAGAGATCCGTGGCTACGCCACCGATTTGGGGCGCTTGAAACTGAATTGCGGCGGTCGGGCAAATCGGTTCGCAGGGGCGATCGCACTCCGGTGGGCAGTGGGCCGCATCAAAATGGGCCTTGCGAAAGTGGGGGTCTTCGCTGTCGTTGAGGCTAACCATCAGCCAGGGTAACCCAGGCAGCAAGTGGCTACGAATCTCTGAGCGAGAGGCTTCCGGTGAGGCGGCGCGATCGCTCAGGTAGCCCGCCAGCCGCACCGCATCCTCTAGCCCCTGACGCGCGGCGGCTACCACCGCGCCATCGGCCGCTACGTCAATGCAGTCGGCTCCCGCCAAGGCGTAGAGCATGACCAATCGTCGCACCGTCGGCATGTCTTGATAGCTGGCACCGCAGATCAGCTTCACCCACTGCCCCATCTGTAGCGATTGATGCGGAGGTAAAGGCGAGCTTTCTGTGATCCGGCTCCCGGCACCGAACCCAGGGGCGGTTTTGATATCCATGCAGGTTGTAAGTCCTGACGGGGTTTACCCAGGTTGCCTCAAGCCAGTCCAGAGGCAGTTATGACCGGCCGGACTGGCTCGAGGCCATCAATCAACGTTAATAACGTTTAAATCAGGTTGGCCAGCGGTTCCCAGCTAAAGGAGCGGCTGCCGCCCATTTCAACCACCACTTTGGCCCGGGGCTCGATGGTGGGCAGGCTGACCAGGTAGGCAAGCTCCTGGCGCGAGAGAATGTGACCCTCAATCAGCCACAGCACCATACCCTTGGCCTTAGAAGACATCGTGTCTAAGCGGTAGGTAAGGATGGGGGGAACGAAGTGGGTATAGCCCACCGCGGCCGAACTGCTGGTTGTTTTTTTGCCCAGGTGGGGCGGCCGCACCCCGTGGATGGTGGTGAGATAGGCGGCGATGTCGCCCAGACCGCGGGCAGTAAGATTCATGGTTTCGTAACCCGCAGCCTTAAGACGGCGCTGGTAGCGGCCTTCAAATCCTCCTTCTAGGGGCATGCGCACGGCGATCGCACCGTTGCTTTCCACATCCTTAATAAAAGGCTTACCCGTTGTCAGCAGCGCCATAGTTGCCCTCGAGTCAATCAATACAGGTGTTATTGTACTGTGTTAAAGGCGAGAGTAAAGCCAGCCGGGCCGGTTCTGCGGCTGGCAGGTGCTGCGGCCGAGCCAATTTCCGTTCCTTGGGAACTTTTTTGGCAAAGGGGATAGACATATCCCTAATAGGGGTGTAACATTGTAAATCGCCGACAAAAAGGATACTGAGTGACTCAGTGAGTTACCCAAGTCCTGGCATTTAGCTGTTCTGAGGCCGCGCCACCACTGGTGTCTGCGGTTTTAACCCAAGCGGTTGTTCTGAAGTTAGAACCAGCTAGTTCTCTTTTGAATCGTGGCCGATCAGCATCGGTAGCACTCACCCCGGTGAGTTTCTCCAGTTTGGGGTGTTCAAAAGTCGATGTCGTTGTAGATGCGCAAAGCTCTCAATCTTGGAGAGTCCTGCGCATTTCGTAGTGTGTTAATAGGGAGACAGGGCTGTGGCAGTCGGTATTCTCGGCAAAAAGTTGGGTATGACCCAGGTATTCGATGAGGCAGGCAATGCCATCCCCGTAACGGTGGTGCAAGCTGGTCCTTGCGTCGTTACCCAGATTAAAACCCCCGATACCGATGGCTATGCGGCCATCCAGTTGGGGTTTGACGAGGTCGCTGAGAAGGCGTTGAATAAGCCTGAGCTGGGGCACCTGGCGCGCTCAAGTAGCGCTCCCCTGCGCCACCTGAAAGAGTATCGGGTAGAGGCTGCCGACAGCTTTGAGCTGGGGCAGGCCATCACCGCCGAAACCTTCACCGAGGGTCAGCTGGTGGATGTCACCGGCAAGAGTATGGGTCGCGGCTTCGCGGGGTATCAAAAGCGGCACAACTTCCGTCGTGGCCCCATGGCCCACGGTTCTAAGAACCACCGCCTGCCCGGTTCCACCGGGGCCGGTACTACTCCCGGTCGGGTCTATCCCGGTAAGCGCATGGCGGGTCAGATGGGTAATGCCAAGGTGACCACCTGCAAGCTTCAAGTGGTGCGGGTAGACAGCGATCGCAACCTGCTGCTGATCAAAGGGGCAGTTCCCGGCAAGCCCGGCGGGTTGTTGAGCATTGCCCCCGCCAAGTGGGTTAAAGCTTAGGTCTCAGGGTACAAGCGGTTCAGGTCTTTGGGCATTCAAAGCGTTTTAAGGGATAGGTCAGACAATGGTTGAGTGCGTCGTAAAAAACTGGGAGGGCAATGAGGCGGGGACGGCATCGCTAGATCTTCAGGTTGCCAAAGAAGAATCTGCCTCTCACATTGTCCACCGCGCCCTGGTGCGGCAGATGAACAATGCCCGCCAGGGTACAGTGTCCACCAAAACTCGCGCCGAAGTGAGCGGTGGTGGTCGCAAGCCCTGGCGGCAAAAGGGTACCGGTCGGGCTCGCGCTGGGTCTAACCGCTCCCCCCTGTGGCGTGGCGGTGGTGTTATTTTTGGCCCCAAACCCCGCGACTACAGCGTCAAGATGAACCGCAAAGAGCGGCGGTTGGCTCTGCGCACCGCCCTTCAAGGCCGCATCGATGACCTGGTGGTGGTAGAAGGGTTTGAGGATAAGTTCTCGCGGCCCAAAACTCGCGAACTGCTGGATGCCATTGCCCGCTGGGGTATCGACCCCAACGCCAAAATTCTGCTGATCATTGCCGAGCGCCAGGAGCTGGTGTATCTGTCGGCCCGCAACATTGAGAATGTGAAGCTAATTACCGCTGCCAATCTCAATGTCCATGACCTGCTCAACGCTGACTATCTCGTGATTACATCCCCGGCCCTTGAGGCTATCCAGGAGGTCTACAGTGATTAATGCCGCAAACACCCCATCTCTGGCTGACTTAATCCGTCGGCCCCTGGTCACCGAAAAGGCCACCCTCCTGCTGGAGAACAATCAGTACGTATTCGAGGTTGACCCCCGGGCCAACAAGCTGCAAATCAAGGCAGCGATTGAAGAACTGTTCGATGTCAAGGTGGTGTCGGTCAACACCTACAACCCACCTAAAAAGAAGCGTCGGATGGGTCGCTTTGTGGGCCATCGCCCTCACTACAAGCGCTCTGTGGTCACCCTGGCCGCCGGAAATTCCATTCCCCTCTTCCCCGATCTGTAACCGATTCAGGTTTTGATTTTCAGCCGTTTTTGCCGTGTAGCCAGCAAGTATTTCCATGGGCATCCGTTCTTATAGACCTTATACCCCAGGCACGCGTGAGCGAACCGTCTCCGAGTTCGCCGAGATTACCCGTAGCGAGCCTGAAAAGTCGCTGACTCACTCCAAGCACCGTCCCAAGGGGCGCAACAACCGGGGTGTAATCACCTGCCGCCATCGGGGCGGCGGCCACAAACGGCTCTATCGGGTGGTCGATTTTCGTCGCGACAAGCTTGGGGTGCCGGCCAAGGTTGCCTCCATCGAGTACGATCCCAACCGCAATGCCCGCATTTCGCTGCTCCACTACGAGGACGGCGAGAAGCGCTATATCCTGGCTCCCGCTGGGCTAGCCGTCGGCAGCACGGTAGTGTCAGGACCAGACTCTCCCCTTGAGGTCGGCAATGCCCTGCCCCTCTACAAGATTCCCCTGGGTACCACGGTTCACAACGTTGAAATGCAGGCCGGCAAGGGCGGCCAAATGGTGCGCTCGGCTGGGGCTGGGGCCCAGGTAGTTGCCAAGGAAGGCGATTACGTCACCCTCAAGCTGCCTTCAACCGAGGTTCGCATGGTGCGTCGCGAGTGCTACGCCACCATTGGCCAGGTCGGCAACGCCGATGTTCGCAACGTCAGTTTGGGTAAGGCGGGCCGCAAGCGCTGGCTGGGTCGTCGTCCAGAAGTGCGCGGTAGCGTCATGAACCCAGTAGACCACCCTCACGGTGGGGGTGAAGGCCGCGCTCCCATTGGCCGCTCTGGTCCTGTTACTCCCTGGGGCAAACCGGCCCTGGGCTACAAAACCCGCAAGAAAAACAAGGACAGCGACAAGTACGTGGTGCGTCGTCGTCGTCGTGTTTCCAAGCGGGGTCGCGGCGGTCGTAACGCCTAGTTGCCCCGTTAGAGTTTCTGTGTCGGTTGGCTATTTCTTGATTGTTGTTAGGGCTGAAGCATCATGTCTCGCTCATTGAAAAAAGGGCCTTTTGTGGCCGACCACCTGCTGTCTAAGATCGAAGCCCTCAACATCAAGGGCGATAAGCAAGTGGTTAAAACCTGGTCTCGGGCATCCACCATTCTGCCCCAAATGATTGGTCACACCATTGCAGTACACAACGGTCGTCAGCACGTGCCGGTCTATGTCACTGAGCAGATGGTGGGCCACAAACTGGGTGAATTTGCCCCCACGCGAACCTTTCGCGGCCACGCTAAATCCGATAAAAAAGCTCGTCGTTAGGTATTAGGTAGAGGAACTGGAGAAATGGCTGTAGATACCTCAGAGCAGGTTAAAGCGGTGGCCCGCTACGTGCGCATGTCGCCCCGCAAGGTGCGCCGGGTGCTCGATCAGATTCGTGGCAAGAGCTATCGGGATGCGCTGATCATTCTGGAGTTCATGCCCTATAAGGCCTGCGAACCCATCATCAAAGTGCTGCGTTCGGCAGTTGCCAACGCCGAACACAACAATGGCATGGACCCTGCGGGGTTGGTGGTGAGTGAGGCCTTTGCCGATGCCGGCCCCGCGCTGAAGCGGTTTCGTCCTCGCGCTCAAGGGCGGGCTTATCAAATTCGCAAGCCCACTTGCCATATCACGATTGCCGTGGCTCCCGCTGCCGAATAGTGGGCCTTTGCCAGATCGATTTTGCCGTTTAAAGCCAGTTAAAGCACCAATTTCCAGAGGGTTAGTTCGTGGGACACAAGATTCATCCAACCGGTTTTCGCCTTGGCATTGTTCAAGAGCACCGTTCTCGTTGGTATGCCGAGGGCACGCGTTATCCTGATCTGCTTCAGGAAGACTACCGCATTCGCGAGTACGTTCAGAAAACCCTGAACAATGCTGGCATTTCTGATATTCGCATTGAGCGCAAGGCTGACCAGATTGATCTTGAGGTGCGCACGGCTCGCCCCGGTGTTGTCGTGGGCCGCGGCGGGGCTGGCATCGAGTCTCTGCGGATGGGGGTTCAAAAACTGCTCAAGGACCCCAGCCGTCAAATTCGCGTCAACGTGGTCGAGGTAAATCGGGTAGACGCCGATGCTGCTCTGGTAGCTGAGTACATTATTCAGCAGCTAGAGCGCCGGGTGTCTTTCCGTCGAGTGGTGCGCCAGGCGATTCAGCGCGCCCAGCGAGCTGGAGTTGAGGGCATCAAGATTCAGGTGAGCGGCCGCCTCAATGGGGCTGAGATTGCTCGCACTGAGTGGACCCGGGAAGGGCGAGTGCCTCTCCACACCCTGCGGGCTGACGTTGACTACGCCTACACGACCGCTCAGACCACCTACGGCATTTTGGGCGTCAAGGTGTGGATCTTTAAGGGCGAAATTATCCCTGGACAAGAAGAGGCTCCGGCCGCCGCTCCCAATGCCCAACCCCGTCGCCGTCAACCCCGCCGCCGCCCCCAGTTTGAAGACCGCTCTAACGAAGATTAGGCTGTCCCCCGCGTTTCCTTGATTGATTTTGACCTGTGAGTTCACGAGTGCCGATCCATGCTTAGTCCAAAACGAACTAAATTTCGCAAGCAGCACCGCGGGCGTATGCGCGGAATGGCTCAGCGGGGCAGCGATATCAACTTCGGTGATTTTGCCCTCCAGGCCATTGAGCCCTGCTGGCTGACGTCTCGTCAGATTGAGGCGGCCCGTCGGGCCATGACCCGCTACGTGCGGCGGGGCGGAAAAATCTGGATTCGCGTCTTTCCCGATAAGCCCGTCACCATGCGTCCGGCAGAAACCCGGATGGGTTCGGGCAAGGGTAACCCAGAGTTTTGGGTAGCGGTGGTGAAGCCCGGTCGCATTGTCTTTGAAATTGCTGGGGTACCTGAGGCCACTGCCCGTGAGGCCATGCGATTGGCCGCCTTCAAGCTGCCTTTCAAGACCAAGTTCATCGCGCGCGACAGCAAGGAGGCATAGGCAATGGCACTGTCAAAGATTAAAGAGGCGCGCAGCCTCAGTGATGAAGACCTGCTCAATGCGATCGCTGACACCAAGCGCGAGTTGTTTCAGCTGCGGTTTCAGAAGGCCACCCGGCAGCTTGACAAGCAGGTGCACCAGTTTAAGCACACGCGTCATCGCCTGGCTCAGCTAATGACGGTTCAGCGGGAGCGCCAGTTGCTTGCCCTGGAGGAAGAGGCAGGGGCCCAGGCCACCGCACTGGCAGCGGCCACAACAGAATCGGTATCAGCGTAGGGAATAGGTGAATTAGATGGCGGTTAAAGAACAAGTGGGGATGGTAGTTAGCAACAAGATGGATAAAACCGTCGTGGTTGCTGTGGAGAGTCGCACCTCCCATCCCAAGTACGGCAAGATCGTGGTGCGAACCAAGCGCTACAAGGTCCACGACGAGGAGAATACGTGCCAGGAAGGTGACCGGGTGCGGATTCTCGAAACCCGTCCCCTGAGCCGAACCAAGCGCTGGGTAGTGGCTGACATTGTTAATCGCGCGGCAGACGCATAAGGGGGAATTGTGATTCAGCAGGAATCGTACTTAAACGTGGCGGATAACAGCGGCGCTCGCAAGCTGATGTGTATCCGGGTACTGGGTGGCAACCGTCGCTATGCCGGTGTGGGCGATGTGATTATCGCCGTGGTCAAGGATGCGCTGCCCAACATGGGAGTGAAAAAGTCGGATGTGGTGCGGGCCGTGGTGGTGCGTACCAAGAAGGGTCTGCGCCGCAGTAGCGGTATGAGCATTCGTTTTGACGACAATGCCGCTGTGATTATCAACCAAGACGGCAACCCCAAGGGAACTCGCGTGTTTGGGCCCGTAGCCCGTGAGCTGCGCGACAAAAACTTTACCAAGATTGTGTCGCTGGCACCGGAGGTTCTCTAATGGCAACAACATCGAAGCAGCCTGTGCGCCATAAGATGCACGTGCGCAAGGGCGATACGGTTCAGGTGATTGCCGGTCGCGATCGCGGCAAAGTCGGCGAAGTCCTGTCCGTTATTCCCAAAACCAGCCAGGTGCTCGTGCAGGGTGTGAACATTCGCACCAAGCACCTTAAGCCCCAGCAGGAAGGCGAGTCGGGCCAGATCATAACCCAAGAGGCTCCTATCCACAGCTCCAACGTCATGCTGTACTCCGAAAAGGAGAAAGTCGCCAGCCGCGTCTGCCACACCTTCACCGAAGACGGTCGCAAGGTGCGAATGCTGAAAAAGACCGGCGAAATCATTGATTAAGGCTCCCGGCCTGACGCAAATCCTCTAGTCCTGACCAAGCCCAGGAAAGCAGTAGAAACGACCCATGACCGACCAGTTGAAGACCATCTATAAGGAAACGGTAGTACCTAAACTGATGGAGCAGTTTAAGTACGAGAACATCCACCAGGTACCCAAGGTTGTCAAAGTAACCGTTAACCGGGGTTTGGGTGAAGCCTCTCAGAATGCCAAAGCGCTGGAGTCCTCTCTGAGCGAACTGGCTCTCATCACCGGTCAGCGCCCGGTGGTAACCCGCGCCAAAAAGGCGATCGCAGGCTTCAAAATCCGCCAGGGCATGCCCGTGGGGATTATGGTCACTCTGCGTTCCGATCGCATGTACGCCTTTCTAAATCGCCTTGTCAACCTGACTCTGCCCCGCATTCGCGACTTTCGCGGCATTAGCCCCAAGAGCTTCGACGGGCGCGGCAACTACACCCTGGGTCTGCGTGAGCAACTCATCTTTCCTGAAATTGAATACGACAGCATCGATCAAATCCGCGGTATGGACATCACCATTGTGACTACCGCTAGCACCGATGAAGAAGGCCGAGCGCTACTCAAGGAATTGGGTATGCCGTTCCGTGACAACTAACACAGGTTTATACGCGTACTAGAACTATGGCTGCTAACGACACAATTGCGGATATGTTGACTCGCATCAGAAATGCGAATCTGGCGCGGCACCAAACCGTGAGCATTCCTTCTACCCGGATGACCCGGAGTATTGCCAAGGTGCTTAAGGAAGAAGGCTTCATTACGGATTACTCTGAGACCACCGTCGAAGAGCGGCCTCAGCTGGTGGTCGCTCTCAAATACAAAGGCAAAACCCGCCAGCCAATCATTCGTAATCTCACCCGCGTTAGTAAGCCCGGCCTGCGCGTGTATTCCAACCGGAAAGAGCTTCCCCGGGTGTTGGGCGGCATTGGCATCGCCATCGTTTCCACCTCCAGCGGCATCATGACCGACCGCGATGCCCGTCGCCAGGGCATTGGTGGTGAAGTGCTTTGTTATGTCTGGTAGATCGGTCGAGTGAAGCAGGTTGGGGAATTGACAAATTTATGTCGCTGTCCCCCGCCAGTCATCAAGGGCGTTATCGAGTGCTTAGGATTTAGGAGTTTTGCATCATGTCACGTATTGGCAAGCGGCCAATCCCAGTTCCGGCCAAGGTGACTGTCACCATTGACGGCCAGGACGTAACGGTCAAAGGACCCAAAGGCGAGCTGTCTCGCACCCTGCCCTATGGGGTTGTGATTGTTCAGGAAGGCGACACCGTACTGGTAAATCGCAAGGATGAGTCTCGGCTGGCCCGTGAGCGTCACGGCCTTTGCCGCACCCTAGTCGCTAACATGGTAGAGGGTGTCTCAAACGGCTATCAAAAGAAACTAGAGATTCAGGGTATTGGTTACCGGGCCCAGGTGCAGGGCCGCAACCTCAACCTCAGTCTGGGGTATAGCCATCCCGTGGTCTTTGAGCCGCCGGCAGGAATTGAGTTCGCCGTTGAAAACAACACAAACGTGCTGATCAGCGGCATCGATAAAGAACTGGTAGGCAACATTGCCGCCAGCATTCGGGCGAGCCGCCCCCCCGAGCCCTACAAGGGCAAGGGTGTGCGCTACGCCGGTGAGCAGGTCAGACGTAAGGCCGGTAAGTCAGGGAAGAAATAAGCCATGAAAGCAAGTCGTAAAGAATTAACTCGTCGCCGTCACGCTCGCATTCGCCGCCGCGTGTTTGGCACCCCTGATCGGCCTCGTTTGGCCGTGTTTCGCTCGAACCAGCACATCTATGCTCAGATTATTGACGATACGGCTCACCACACTCTGGTAGCGGCCTCAACCGTTGAGCCTGACGTTCTAAACGATGAGCTTGGTTCTACGCAAGAATCGGCCACGGTAGTCGGCAAACTGATCGCTGAGCGAGCCCTGCAAGCCGGCATCACTCAAGTTGTCTTTGACCGCGGTGGCAAACTCTACCACGGGCGGGTGGCAGCGCTAGCCGATGCGGCCCGTGAAGCTGGCTTGAGCTTGTAGGCTACGAATCGAAAACACCTAATTCTGCTTGATGTAAACAAGGCTGGGGAAAGGCATGGCAAACCGTCGCAAAGAAGCGCGTACTAAAGAGAAAAAAACCGACTGGCAAGAGCGCGTTGTTCAAATTCGCCGCGTGACCAAGGTCGTGAAGGGGGGTAAAAAGCTCAGCTTCCGCGCCATCGTCGTTGTCGGTAACGAGAAAGGCCAGGTTGGCGTTGGCGTTGGCAAGGCTGGGGATGTGATCGGTGCCGTCAAAAAGGGCGTAGCCGATGGCAAAAAGCATCTGGTAGATGTGCCCCTCACCCGTTCCTACTCTATTCCTCACCCCTCCAGCGGCATCGGCGGCGGAGCTAAGGTGTTCATGCGTCCCGCGGCCCCGGGTTCTGGGGTAATTGCCGGTGGCGCTGTGCGCACCGTGCTAGAGCTAGCGGGCGTGCGCAACGTCCTGGCTAAGCAGCTGGGGTCCAACAACCCCCTTAACAACGCTCGGGCAGCGGCAGATGCCCTATCTGCGCTACGCACCTTTGCTGACGTAGCGGAAGAGCGGGATATTCCGGTTGAGCAACTGTACATTTAATGTCTTTCGGTATCGCTGTTTTTATTTTCCTCAGCCATGAGAATCAACGACGCACAACCACAAGCAGGCTCTAAGCGCCGCCGTCGCCGCGTTGGTCGCGGCATTTCTGCGGGCCAGGGCGCTAGCTGCGGCTTCGGTATGCGGGGCCAAAAGTCTCGCTCGGGTAGCGGTACCCGGCCTGGGTTTGAGGGTGGCCAAATGCCCCTCTACCGCCGCGTTCCTAAGCTCAAGCATTTTCCTCTGGTAAATCAGAAGGAATACACCATCATCAACATCAAAAATCTGGCCGGCTTGGCAGCGGGCACTGAGGTATCTCTGGAGTCACTGCTAGAAGCGGGCATCTTGACCACCAATGACGGTCCACTCAAGGTTTTGGGTGATGGCGAACTGAGTGCCGCTCTCAACGTCAAGGCGGCCGCTTTGACCCAGTCAGCCAAAGAAAAGATTGAGCAGGCCGGCGGCACCTGGGAAGTTCTCCCGTAGCGAGATGGTTCTCCCATCCCTTAGACTAGGCATGGGAGAGTGTCTATGAAGTTCATGGATACTAGCTGCCGCCAATTTATGGCTAAGCCAATTTATAGCTAAACGTAGGGCTGAGGTACTGTTGCATGGTCGTAAGTCGGGGTAAAAATCCCAGCGCGCAGGAAACATTTATGCAGATGGCTCAGGCTGCTGGCCTGCGTAGTCGTTTGCTAGTCACCCTGGGGCTGCTGGTGTTGGTCAGACTGGGGATTTTTATTCCGGTACCCGGGATCGATCGTCAGGCCTTTGCAGCGTCGATTCAATCGGGAAGTCTGGCTGGGTTTGTGGGTTTTTTGGATATCTTTGTGGGCGGCGGTTTGTCGGCCCTGGGTATCTTTGCCCTGGGGATTTTGCCCTTCATCAACGCTTCGATCATCATGCAGCTGCTGACGGCGGCGCTACCCCAGCTAGAAGATCTGCAAAAGAATGAAGGGGAAGCTGGGCGTCGCAAAATTTCCCAAATTACCCGCTACGTAGCTCTGGGTTGGGCGATTTTGCAGAGTACCCTGCTAGCGTCCTTTTTGCTGTATCAGTTTGCTGAAGTGCCGGGTCCAGCCTTTGTGGCCCAAACCGTCATTGCCCTGACCGCAGGCTCTATGTTTGTAATGTGGGTGGGTGAGCTGATCACTGAGCGCGGCATCGGTAACGGTGCTTCCCTGCTGATTTTCTTGAACATTGTGTCGACTTTGCCTCGCTCTTTAGGGCAAACCATTGAGCTGGCCCAGAGCGGCGATCGCGGCTTAGTTGGCGGCGTCATTATTTTGATGCTGGCTTTTCTGGCCATGATTGTGGGCATTGTCTTTGTCCAAGAGGGCACTCGCCGCATTCCCATCATCTCAGCGCGCCGCCAGGTGGGCCGCAAGCTATACCTGGAGCAGAGCAACTACCTGCCCCTGCGCCTCAATCAGGGCGGCGTAATGCCGATTATTTTTGCCTCTGCGGTACTG
>DASQNN010000056.1:0-6430 GCA_035644955.1 Nodosilinea sp.
GTCAGTAGGGTCAAGTCTTCTCGCCGCATCGTTTTGAGCCTTTTCTGCTAAAGCCTCGACAGCCCTAGCCTAACGGCAAATAACGACAATATAAAAACTGTCTGTCCACTATTAACATCGCTAGCAAGATGTGCCACCTTAAGGACGGCAAACGCTGATAGTTACGGGTGTAGAACAACCGGCATGGCCATGACATTTCCTCTCAAACTCAGGGTGGCCAAGCGATCGCTCCGCTGGTCGGGGGGGGGCTTGCTAGCGCTGGTCTCAATCGGAATGCATGGCATGCTGCTGGGGATGCCGCTGGCTGAACCTGGCCCAGAGGCTCCCAACGACCTGAGCGAGCTGAACGACCCAGCGGCGGCGATCGATGTCGTGCGTTTGCCGGCAACGCCAGACCCCACGGCTGAGCCAGTGGCTCAGGTGCCGACAGCACCAGCCCCCGTGACCAAGGTCGCCCCAGCCCCGCCAGTGGCGCGATCGACCCCTCCTGCCCCGGCCCCGGCCGCCCCCCAGGAGAACTCGCCCCCGCCCCCCGAGGTTGCCCTAGAGCCGGTGCCCTCGGAGTTGCCGCCCCCCACCCTAGACGAGCGCCTGCGCGACCCGGCGCAGTACGACTTCAACCAGCAGACCAAGTCGCTGCTCGCCAACGAAATGAACTTTCACATGGCCGTTGTGCCTCAGTGGCTAGAGGCCGAAGGGCAGGGCCTGAGCGACAGCGAGGTGCCCGTCCTGGGCAGCAAGCTGGCTCCCCTACAGGTTGTCTATCCCATCGGTACCTGCCTGGTGCCTCCCCCGGCTGAAGGGCTGGTGGGCGTTATTGTGGGGGCCAACGGCCAGCTGGTTAAAGAACCGGTGCTGCTTGACAGCACTGGCTATACTGTATTGGACGAAAAGGCCTTGGAACTGGCCCTAGGGCATACCTTCGCCCCCCAGACCGGCCCTTTGCCCAATCCCTACGCCCACTGGCTGCCGGTGCAGGTACAGTATGACGGCGCTAACTGCACCCCTTAACGAAATCTTTAGCCTTCCCACCTCTGGGTAGAGGCGCTCCAGCCCAGAGATTGTCATAGTGGCATCTAAGTTGATTGCCGCTACTGATGTTCCTATGGCTCAAGCTATTTCTACTTCCAGCAATTCTGTTCAGGCATACCTGAAGGAAATTGGCCGCATTCCTCGGCTAACCCGTGATGAAGAAATTTCTCTGGGCAAGCGGGTGCAGGGTCTAAACCACCTCAACGCGCTTTCTACCAAACTAGCTAAAACCCTGGGGCGAGAGCCTTCCTCAGAGGAATGGGCCGCAGCGGCCAACCTGTCGCCCGACGAATTGAACCAGCAGATTGAGGCTGGAGAAGCCGCCCGCCGCCGCATGGTAGAAGCTAACCTGCGCCTGGTCGTCTCGATCGCTAAAAAGTATACCAAGCGCAACCTCGACCTGATGGACCTGGTGCAGGAAGGCACCCTGGGCTTACAGCGGGGGGTGGAAAAATTTGACCCCACCAAGGGCTTTCGCTTTTCGACCTACGCCTACTGGTGGATTCGTCAGGCCGTCACGCGGGCGATCGCCGAAAAGAGCCGGGCTATTCGCCTGCCCATCCATATTTTTGAAAAGCTAACCAAGATCAAGCGCGCTCAGCGCCAGCTGGCCCAAGACCTGGGCCGTACCGCCACCCTCGATGAAGTGGCTAACCATCTGGAGATGCCCATTGTTCAAGTGCGGCAGTTTTTGTCGCAGTCGCAGCAGCCCATGTCGCTCAATGCCATGGTGGGCGACAAAGGCGATACCGAGCTAGCCGATATGCTCGAAGACGACCAGGGGCGATCGCCCGAAGACTACGCGGCCCAAAACAGCCTCAAGCAAGACATTTTTAGAATTCTCGATCGCCTGACGCCTCAGCAGCGGGAAGTGCTGGTGCTGCGCTTTGGCCTCGGTACTGGGGAAGGACTGTCGCTGTCTAAAGTAGGTCAGCAGCTCAACGTCAGCCGCGAGCGGGTGCGCCAGATCGAGCGCGATGCAATTAAAAAACTGCGCTACGCCCGCCACGATTTGAAGGCTTATTTGGCTGGCTAAAGCGGGCAAGGCAATGGGCTAATGGGTTTAATTCTGATAGTGAAGCACTAATACACAGTCTGCCTTGGCAGCAACCGGTAATAACCTTGTTGTAGACCACGTCTTGCTTGAGCCGACGTGGCACGTTGAGATCGCTGGCCTCCTAATGCGCTACCCAGTAACGTTTGTAGCGGCGGAAGCACCGCTAGAGGTGCTAGAGCAACGCGAACGCTCGCGTGATGCGCGTCGCCAAGGGTTTGCACGCGCGCAATGGCCTTAGGTTCACGCGGGTAAGATGTATGATGTTTGGCTTGACACGAGTACAGGTGCGCCGAAGGATCATTTGACCGCTGTATTGGCAGTGTTCTCAACACAGCGGAGTCGTCTATTTGAGATTCCACCTCGTCCGGTCGTACTTGCGGCAGCAGCGGAGCGCGGCGCAACACCACCGGAATAGCTGGTATTCTCCAACCCCACGACGGATCAGCTCAGGTAAGCGACACCTAAAATTAACCGAGCAAGTAATAATCAAAACCAGTTGGCGACTGCCTCGTTATCCCCGCAGGCTACACCCACAAACTTGCGCGCCGTGCAGCCTTACCCTGCTCACCCCGACTCTCATTTAGATGACAGCAGCAATCGCTATCACTTCTCAGCTGCCCCGTCCTATAGCCCTAGACCGAAAGGAATTGTAGTTTGCTGCTGTGCGATCACTCCCCTTCGCTTGCAAATGTTAGCATTGACAAGAAAATCACATTAATGGCTCATATTAGATGGTTTTTAGCGATGTGGTCGAAGTCATCAAAAATCTTTCTACAGATGAAAAGCGCGAAATTCAACTGTTGTTGCAGCAATACCTTCGCGAAGAACGCCGTGAAGAAATGTACGCCAACTTCGAGGTAGCCCAGGCAGAGGAGAAAAATGGTGAGCTTACATTTTCCTCTGACATCAATATATTAAGGCAATTGATTGAGGATTAATCTGTGCAAGTCAGTTTTAGTTCTCCCTTCAAACGCGCCTTCAAAAAACGCATTAAAGGAAACGCAGACTTAGAGGCCAGGTTTTGGCAAAAGCTAGAGCAGTTCACAGTAGACCCCTTTGACCCAAGCCTAAAGACCCACAAGCTATCGGCAAACTAAAGGATTTCTGGAGCTTTAGCGTGAATTACGACGCACGAGTACTTTTCTATTTTACCGAAGACGACAAGGCTATTTTTGTCGATATCGGTAGCCATGACGAGGTCTATTAAGCTAATAGTCAATGGGGCAAACAATTACCAACAAGCACATTGGTATCTAGCACCAGTTTGAGCTTAGTCATCGCCCAGCAGATCGTCTAAAACAGCAGCAGCCAAGCCATTAGAAGCCGCTTCTTGGTGGATCTCCTGAGTGATAGCTTCAAGACTATCGGGCTTCACCATGTGTTTTAGCCACAAGCTCACAATCGTCTGCATCGCCTGTTGCTGACTCAACGACGCTTGATTAAACGCATCAGCAACAGCTGCATCGATCTGAAGCGTAATTGATTTAATCATTGTTCCGCGCTTACAAAGGTAGTCGGTCACCTGAACCAGGCTCATCTCCCCAAGCAGATTGTCTCTATTGTACCGTCGCGCCAAACGGTCTATCGCAGCCGTACTGGCCAGAGGCAGGCCGCCAACAAGCTGTCTTCTAGCAATCCCTACTGGTCGACTGCTTCATCGTGGCCCAACAAGCTTGCCTGCTTCAAGACAGAGAAAGCGCGATCTTTGACGCCACTCAATACATTTACAGGATAAATAGAAATGACTAAATCATATATAAATTTCTAATGAATTGGTTTTAAGATTGACATTTTACAAATCCTGCCCTGTCGCTAATCATTGAGAAGTGTCAAGCCAAATCTCAATGAGGATAGATAGGTTCCATGGTTTCTCTGGCTGATTTCCCCCCGGTAGGCGCTCCTGCGGGGCGTCTGACCGTACAAACCACCACCATCGCCCCCGATTCAACCGTTCTGCGCTGCCTAGACTGGGATCGCGATCGCTTTGACATTGAGTTTGAGCTGCAAAACGGCACCACCTACAACTCGTTTGTGATTCAAGGCGAGAAAACAGCGCTAATCGATACCTCCCACGGCAAGTTCAAAGGCCTGTACCTGGATGCCCTACAGGCGATTGTTGACCCGAGAACCATTGATTACCTGATCGTCAACCACACCGAGCCCGACCACAGCGGCTTGATTGCCGACCTGCTGACCCTGGCCCCTCAGATCACGGTGGTGGCCTCTAAGGTGGCGATTCAGTTTTTACAGAACCAGATTCACCGCCCCTTTACGACGCAGATGGTAAAAAGTGGCGATCGCCTCGATCTGGGTAACGGACACGAGCTGGCGTTTATCTCGGCCCCCAATCTGCACTGGCCCGACACCATGCTCACCTACGACAGCGGCACCCAGGTACTCTACACCTGCGACGTGTTTGGCCTGCACTACTGCGACGACACCCTCTACGACGAGACCCCCGCCCTGCTGGAAGCTGATTTTCAGCTGTACTACGACTGCTTGATGGGCCCCAATGCCCGCTCGGTGCTGGCGGCCCTCAAACGCCTGGAGCCGTTCCCGATTGGCCAAATTGCCACCGGCCACGGCCCCCTGCTGGGCCACCATATCAGCGATTGGATGGGTCGCTACCGCACCTGGAGCGAAGCCCAAACCCAGGGAGAGCCCTTTGTGGCGATCTTTTACGCCGGGGAGTACGGGTACAGCGATCGCATTGCCCATGCCCTGGGCCAGGGGTTGCTCAAAACCGGCACCGCTGTAGAACTGGTGGATCTGCTCGACACCGATATCCAGGCGGTGCGAGAGCTGGCGACCACCGCCGCTGGCCTGATTTTGGGCATGCCGCCTCAAACCGTTGCCGGCTTAGAGCCCCTGCTCAGCACCATGCTCGCCGCCGTTCACCCCAAGCAGGCGATCGGGCTGTTCGAAACCGGCGGCGGCCACGACGAACCGATCTTTCCCCTGCGCAACCGCTTTCAGGAACTGGGCCTGACCGCCGCCTTTGAGCCCATTTTGATCAAAGCGGCTCCCACCGAGGTCACCGACAAACTCTGCGAAGAAGCCGGTACCGACCTGGGCCAGTGGGTGAATCGCGAGCGCAGCGTGAAGCCCGGTCCCGCCCTCGATGCTGGGCCAGATCAGGCGCTGGGGCGGCTCAGCACCGGGCTCTATATCTTGACCACCCAAAAGGGCGATGTCAGCAGCGCCATGCTGGCCTCCTGGGTGATTCAGGCCAGCATTCAGCCCCCCGGCATTGCGATCGCAGTGGCCAAAGACCGCGCGATCGAATCTCTGCTCCACAACGGCGATACCTTTGTGCTCAACGTGCTGGAAGACGGCAACTACCAGCCCCTGATGCGGCATTTTCTCAAGCGCTTTCCCCCCGGGGCCGATCGCTTTGAGGGCGTTGCCACCTACGCCGCCGCCAATGGTTCCCCCATCTTGGCCGACTCCCTGGCCTACCTGGAATGTACCGTCACCCATCGGCTAGAGGCCGGCGACCACTGGATCATCTACTGCACCGCCACGGTGGGGCGGGTGGCAAAACCCGACGGGCTGACAGCGGTACACCACCGCAACGCCAGCAATCACTACTAATCCAGATTCAGCTACGACCCGAGCATTCTCCCTCTGCCCAGCTCATCCACACCTCACTTTCACACCTAACCTTGGCAATTCCTATGCAAAACCTTCCCGAATCCTCCCGCTGGGCGACCTGGTTCAATGGCAGCACCGTGGTTCGTATGCTTGAAACCGTTCAGGACATCATTGTGATTTCGCTGTGCATTGGGCTGTTCAGCTTTATGGTGATGCAGCTGCGCGAGATGTTTCTCTCTCTGCTGCCGCCGCTCGATTTTCCCCATGTCACCTCCGACATTCTGTTTCTGCTGATTTTGGTCGAGCTGTTTCGGCTGCTAATCATCTACCTGCAAGAGCATCGGGTGTCGATCGGGGTGGCGGTCGAAGTGTCGATTGTATCGGTGCTGCGAGAAATCATTGTCAGAGGCGTGCTCGAAACACCCTGGGTTCAGGTGCTGGCTAGCTGCCTGTTCCTCATGGTGCTGGGTGGGTTGCTGGTCGTCAGGGCCTGGATTCCGCCCACCTTCGACGGCGTTGACCCAGAACAGCAGGTTTCTCGCCGCCACCGCATTCGCTTTGCCAACGACATCAGCGCCATGGCCGCCAGCCATGCCGACCCCGACTAAATCAGCACCCGGTCTGTAGGGGCATTGCATGCAATGCCCCTAGGAGATCCCTGTTTTGACCTTTCTTCAACCTTCCTGCCATGACCCTCACTCTACCTGTTCAGCCATCCAGCTCAACCTCGTCGCGGCCTAGGGATGT
>DASQNN010000057.1:0-8664 GCA_035644955.1 Nodosilinea sp.
GCGCGATCGGGCAAGAGCGAGTGGGCCGAAGCCCTAGCCGTCAACTCGGGCCAGTCGGTGATCTACATCGCGACCTCCAGTATTGACCCGGCGGATCTGGACTGGCAAAAGCGGGTGGCGCTGCACCGCGATCGCCGCCCCACCCACTGGCAGCTGCAAGAAGTGCCCATCGCCCTGCCCGAGGCCATTCTCTCGGCCACCGCCCAAGACTGCCTGCTGATCGACTCCCTCGGCACCTGGCTAGCCAACCTGCTAGAGCAGGACGACGACACCTGGCAGGCCACCGTAGCGGCCCTCGTGGAAAGCCTGGGGCAGACCCCCAGCACCGTGATTTTGGTCTCCGAAGAAACCGGCTGGGGGGTAGTGCCCGCATACCCGATGGGGCGGCTGTTTCGCGATCGCCTCGGCTACCTCACCCGCCAGGTCGGTACCGTCGCTGGAGCTGTGTACCTGGTAGTAGCGGGGTACGCGGTGGATGTGAAGGCGTTGGGGAGGGGAGTGGATGGGTAGGGAGTAGGGAATAGGGAGCGTCCAAAATTCTAGATTTACCCCTCACTCCTCACCCCTCCACCCCTCACCCCTCTATACCTCAAACCCATCCATCTCATACCGCTTCCACTTGCCGTCAAACTTCTCTGCCACCAGCGGCGTCACCGTCAGCTTGGGTACCCTGTCGCTCGATACCTCCACCCGCAGGCCCGAGTAGGGGCGACGAAGCTGGCTGCCGTCGCCGATGCGGCCCAGGTACAGGTGCGACTGGGCGACGGTGCGGGAGGCGCCATTGATGGTTTCGCTAATCTCTGGCCCTTCTCGGCGCTGCCGCCGCAGGCTGTAGCCGCTGCCGCCGCAGATTACCCAGGGAATGTGGGCATCGCCGTGGCCGGTGTCACCGGTGCGCAGATAGTCGAGGCAGTGGGCGTGGCCGTTGAGCACCAGATCGACCAGGGGGCGGCCCTGGGCGGCATCGCCTACCTCAGCGGCCACGGCGTCGAGCACCTGGCGCAGGTGGTAGCGCACGGCCAGGGTTTGACCCTGACCCCACTTGGTGGCTTCGCTCACGTAGGGCGGGTGGTGAAAGAAGAGAACCCGCCCCCGCACCGCTGGATTTTGCCAGGAGGCAATCAGGCGATCGCGCAGCCACTGGAGCTGTTCGGTATCCACCGTTGACTGCTGGGAGCTGTCGAGCTGCTTGGCAATGTCGTTGAGCTGCTCGTCAATCGCTTCAATCTGTTCCGTCAGGTCTTCTTGGCGATCTGCCCCATCAGCTAGGTTAAGCGCCTCCAGCCCAGCCTGGCGGATCAGGTCCGCCTTCTGCACCTCTAGCTGCTGGCTCTGCTGCTGTAGGGCCTGGCGACCGATGGCACCGTTGGCCAGGGGCAGGGGCTGGTTAAAGGTATTGGAGTCGAGGGCAAAAAAGTCGATGCCGCCGTAGCGAAAGGTGTAGTAGCGGTTGGGCAACCGGGTGAACTGCCCCGGTCGGTAGGCTAGGGCGCGCCTGTCGTCTACGGTGCTGGTGTAGTAGCTGTCTAAATGCTGGGCCAGCCGCTCCTCGGGCACTGCACACAGGTAGTCTAAAAAGGCGCGGGCAAAGGCGTCGCCCTGGTAAGAGCCATGCCACCTCACGTCTAAATCGAGGTAGGAGCGGAGGGCATAGCGCAGCGGTGCCGTAATGCCCGAGGCCAGACCAATGGCCAGCGGCAGATCGTAGTAGTCGTGATTGCCCAGCACCGGCAAAATGGGGTGCTTCAGAACCATGCGATCGTAGCGAATGCGCTTGTAGTCTTCGCCCCCCATCAGCCATTCCTGGTAGGGCTTAATAAAGTTTGACGGGTACTGCTCTCGCGACCCCACCAGGTACACCACATCGCCGGTGTGCAGCGTAAACCGAGCTGAGTCAAGGTGGGTGATCAGCAGCTTGGCTACCTGGCGCTGGGGGCTGCCGCTGCGATGTCGCCCGGTGCCGCTGTCGCCCACCACCAGGAATGAAAACGCCTCGTCATCGGCGCCCCCGTCATCGAGCACCACTCGGGTTTGGTCAATGCCTCGCTCGACTAACTGGCGGTGCTGCCACCGCACCCGCTGCTGCATCTTGCGAATTTTGACCTCAATCGAGGGCTCGGTTATGAGTTTGGAAGACATGGCGCTTAGGTACGAGGTACAGGTAACCCATTAGCATGGATCGTGATGAATCTGCGGGGTGATAGCTAACATGGGTCTCTACAACGAAAGATTTTTGCCCTATTTGCTCGACTGGTCTATGACCAATTCTATTTTGGGGCACTACCGGCAGGAGGTGTTAGCCGACGTGAGCGGCGAGGTGCTCGAAATTGGCTTTGGCACCGGCTTAAACTTACCCTACTATCCCGACCACGTGCGCCAAATCGCGACTGTAGACCCCAGCCCAGGGGTGCACCGCCTGGCCCAAAAACGCATTGAAGCCTCGCCCATTACCGTAGACCATCACATGCTGGGGGGCGAGGCCCTGCCCATGGGCGATCGCTCCTTCGACAGCGTAGTCAGCACCTTCACCCTGTGCAGCATCCCCAAAATAGAGCAGGCCCTGGCCGAAATTTATCGGGTGCTCAAGCCCGGTGGCCGGTTCTTTTTTGTTGAACACGGCCTCAGCGACGAGCCCGGCATTCAAACCTGGCAGAATCGGCTTACCCCCCTGCAAAAGCGCATCGGGGGTGGGTGCCACTTCAACCGCAACATCGGCCAGCTAATCGAGCAGCAGTTCGACCAGGTGGACCTAGAGGCCGCCTACGCCAAGAACGTGCCTAAGGTTGCAGGCTATTTTTATAAAGGAGTCGCCACCAAGCACTAGGGGCTAGGCAGATTTTTGATCAAGGCGTTGACAGGTAACTGTAGAGTGCCGTTAGGCTAAACAATATCCCCGGCCATTGATCCCTATTGATCCATGTCGTTAGTGCCTGTCGTTGGCCCAGCCGTAACCCGTCAAAGTTATTCCTTAGAGACACTGCCCGCCATGGCCACCCGCCTCTGGAACTTTCTCACCACCGATACTCGCGACCTGGGGTCTCTAAAGACCGCAGCCGGCACTACCGATGCGGTGGATGCCGTGCTGGGCCTAGCGGCAGTACTGGCGGACGAAGGCCCCCATAGTCCAAGGTTGGCCCCCCTGGTGAACCAGCTCGACTCGCTGCTCGATGCCTTAAACTCGCCCCTGGGCAAGCTGGTCGGCACATCCCTACCCTTGGTTAACCTCGGCCCTGGGCTGCTGAAGTACTATCTAGAAACCACTCAGCAAGAGCCAACCCTGGCCCAGGCTGTTGCCCTGGTGAGCCAGGCGGCCTACTTGGATAGCCTGCGAGACTTCGCCAACAAGCACCCCAAAATCAAGCAGTGGCTGACGGCCAAAGATAGCACTCCCCAGGCCAAAACCATTACCCTCGAAGTCAAAGCCCTAGGACTATTTGAGCTGACGGATCAAGAAGCCCGCCTGGCCACGCTGCACTTTCATCAATCAGCCCTGGCAAAGGCCTTTAACGATGCTCTAAACACCCGCCTGGTGCAGCTTGGTGCCACCCCAGAAATTGCCAATCGCATGGTTAAAGTGGTTTCTAACAATACAAACAGGCCCATGAAAACGGCCCTGGCCAATGCTGGCAACGGCCTCGAGTACCAGCTCGACTGCGATCGCCCGTAAGCTACCCTGCCGCTGGTCAATAACCCTAACTCATTCCAGCTCAGGGGTAGGATGACAGCCCAGATACCCAGGTTCTGTCGTCCATCTGCGGAGAAAATCGGTGATAACCTACCTCAAACTTTTGGTCACGATGCTGCTCTGGGGCGGCACCTTTATTGCCGGGCGGCTGGTGGTGCAGGACATGGGCGCTTTTTCGGCTGCCTTCTGCCGATTTGCGATCGCATCCCTTGCCCTTCTCCTGCTCACCTACACCCTCGAAGGCGCCCTACCCAAACCGCCCCGAAAGCTGTGGCTGCCGATCGCCCTGCTGGGCCTAACCGGCATCTTCGCCTACAACGTATTTTTCTTTTCAGGGCTCAAGACCGTGGAGGCCGGGCGGGCGGCGCTGATTATTGCCCTAAATCCGGTGGCGATCGCCCTCGGTGCGGCCCTGGTTTTCAAAGACCCCCTCAGCCGCTCCAAGCTGGCGGGCATTGGCCTCTCGCTGCTGGGGGCGGCGGTGGTGATTAGCGACGGCGATCCGGTGAAACTCTTGCGGGGCGATGTGGGCCTGGGCGAGCTGTTTATGCTGGGCTGCGTGGTCAGCTGGATGGGCTACACCCTGCTGGGCAAGGTGGTGATGGCTGAGCTATCCCCCTTTGCCACCACGACCTACGCCTGCACGGTGGGCGCCCTTATGCTGCTGGGGCCAGCCTTGGCGGATGGGCTGGGGGCCGCGATCGCCACCGCTACCGCCATCACCTGGGGCGGCTTGCTCTACCTGGGCCTGCTTGGCTCGGCGGTGGGCTTTAGCTGGTACTACAACGGGCTGCGGCAGCTGGGGCCAGCGCGGGCGGGGGTGTTTATCAACCTGGTGCCGGTGTTTGCGATCGCCCTGGCGGCTCTGTTCTTGCAAGAAACCCCCACCTCATCGCTGCTGCTGGGCGGCAGCCTGGTGATCGTGGGCGTGGTGCTGACCAACCGCTAGTCTTGTATTGACCCGCTCTAGGGGCTGTCATCAATTAGCTGCCGATGCCTTAAGAATTAGGGGTTACAGCCCCTAGCTTATTTTTTGGGTCGGGCGTGGCAATGCTGATGTCATTAGGACTTTAGCCAGAATTGATGACATGCCCTAGGGCTCGTCCAGGGCGTTCTGCAGCAGCGTGTAGATGGTGTCGAAGGCAAAGTCATTGATTTGCTGGGTTAGCCAGCCCGTCAGCGGTGCCTGCACCGGAATCAATTGAGCCATGATCCGGAGCAGCTGATCGCTATCGAGCTGGAGGGTGGCCTGCTGCATCTGCTGCAGCTGGGGTTTGGGCAGGGCGCGCAGCAGCGCGATCGCTTCGGCGGTATTCAGCGGTGGGGGAGGGCTCGGCGGCGCGGGGGGGGGGGCATAAATATACTGCACGCCCAGGTGCTCGGCCAGCTTGGCCAGCAGGAGATCGATGTGAAAGGGCTTGCGCAAAAAGTCATCGCAGCCCGAGGACAGGGCTCGGGCGCGATCGTCTTCAAAGGCGTTGGCCGTGAGGGCAACAATTTTGGTGGGGGCCTGGGCAGAGCCCTCCTCTAGGGTACGAATGGCCTGGGCCGCCTCGTAGCCGCTGACCACAGGCATGCGCATGTCTAGCCAAATCAGCTGGGGCCGCCAGCGCTGCCAGAGGTCGATCGCCTCCTGGCCATTGGCGGCCTCGCGCACCTCAAAGCCCACCGATTGCAGCAGCAGGTTCAGCAAGTAGCGGTGGTTGTCATCGTCGTCGACCACCAGCAGGCGGTAGCTGGGCTGCCCCGCCGCCAGCCCCACTACCTGGGTGGCGGGCACAGCAGCGCCACGGTCCACGGCTTCCACCACCGGCATCGGCAGGGTAAAGGCAAAGGTGGCTCCCTGGCCGGGCTGGCTCTCGACGGTCAGCTCGCCCCCCAGCATTTGCACAAACTGACGGCTGATGAAGAGACCCAGGCCGGTGCCGCCGCCGGAGTCTTGATTGGCCTGCACAAAGGGCTCAAACAGGCGATCGCGGTCGGCCGAGGCCAGCCCAACGCCGGTATCGCTCACCGTAAAGGTCACCGCCATGGCATCGGGTGAGAAGGCTCGGGTCACAACGTCAGCGGGGGTGACCCGCAGCGTCACCTGCCCCTGCTGGGTGAACTTAATGGCGTTGCCCAACAGGTTGATCAGCACCTGGCGCAGCTTGGCCAGATCGAGCTTGAAGTGAGTGGGCAGGGCAGGATGGCGATCGATCACCAGGGCCAGCCCTTTGTGCTGGGCGCGCAGGTAAAACATATCCCCCAGGATGCTCAGCAGGGCATTGAGGTCAAAGCAGGCCGGGTTGAGGGTCATCTGGCCAGATTCAATTTTGGCCATTTCGAGAATGTCGTTGATCAGCATGAGCAGGTGTTCGCCACTGCGGTTAATGATGCTCAATGACTGGCTGTGCTCCTCGCTGAGGGTGGTGTCGCGGGCCATCAGCTGGGTAAAGCCCAAAATGGCGTTGAGGGGGGTGCGTAGCTCGTGGCTCATATTGGCCAAAAACGCGCTTTTGGCCTGGTTGGCCGCCTCGGAAATCTCAACCGCCTGCTCTAGAGCCCAGGTGCGCTCCTGTACCCGCTGCTCTAGCTCTTGGTTGAGCTGCAGCAGCGACGCCTCCACCTGTTTGCGAGCGGTGATGTCTTCGTAGCAGCCCAGCACACCGATCACCACATCGTCGGCGTTGGTAAGGGGTACCTTGCTGGTCAGGGTCCAGAGATCCTGGTTGCCGACCGTGCTGGCACGCTCTTCGTAGCCCAGTTTGGGCTGGCGGGTGGCCATTACCTGCGCATCGTCCGCCTGGTACTTAGAGGCATAGCTGGCCCAGGGCAGTTCATCCTCGGTTTTACCGATAACGCCGTCTGGAGTCAGCCCGTAGTCGCTGGCAAAGGCCGGGTTACAGCCCAAAAACCGCGACTGGCGATCTTTCCAAAACACCCGCTGGGGAATGGTGTCGAGCACCAGCTTGAGCATGTTGCGAGACTCTTGCAGGGCCAGCTCGGCCTGCTTGCGATCGCTGATGTCGTTCACCACCCCCAGCATGTACTGCGGCTGGCCCTGCCCATCGCGCACCAGCGACACCGCCAGCGCCACCCACACCGCCGACCCGTCAGAGTGCAGGTAGCGCTTCTCGATCACAAAGCTGGGCAGGTCGCCCCTGAGCAGCCGCTCGACATGGGTCTGGTCGAGTTCTATGTCGTCGGGGTGGGTTAGGTGAGTGTAGGTCATGGTTAACAGGTCGGCCTCGGAGTAGCCCACCAGGTCGCAGAAAATTTGGTTGACCCGCACAATTTGCTCGTCTAAATCGGCCTCGATAATGCCCATGGCCGACTGCTCAAAAATGCCGCGAAAGAGTTTCTCGTTTTCCTGCAGCGATAGCTCCGCCTGGCGGCGCTCGGTGATGTCGGTTGACACGCCCACAACGCGGTCAACCTCACCGGCCTCATTACACAGCGGAAAGGAGCGAACGTGAACCCACCGCTGTTCTCCATCGGCCCGGCAGATGCGATAGGTGTTGTCATAGGTGGTGGTGGTGATAGGCCGCGGGATCATCGATGCCGCTACGCGATCGTCGGGGTGGACACTGTCTAGCCAGGCCTGGGGCGACCGATAGAGGGTTTCGCAGGGAATGCCGAAGACCTGCTCAAAAGCGGGGCTGACGTACAAAATCTGGCTGGAGTCTGCCGTGGCCATCCAAAAAACCTCTTGAATGGTTTCGGCAATCTGGCGAAAGCGGGCCTCGCTCTCCTGGAGGGCGAGTTCGGCCTGCTGGCGCTCGATTTCGCTGCGTTTGCGATCGCGAATATCACGGCAGACGGTGGCCAGACACAGGGGTACCTGGGTGTCGGGGTCTTTCACCAAAAATGCCACCTGCTCCACGGCGATCGCTTCGCCGGTGCGCCCGTGGCAAAAATCAACCTCGCCCCGCCATACCCCCTCCGCTATCACCGTGGGCAGCACCTCCTGCTCCAGCCGCAGCCGAGTTTCGGCGGTATGGAGTGTGCTGATGGGCCGACCGGCCAAGGGCTCATCCTCCAGCCCCACCAGACGGCGGCCGGCCCGGTTGAGGTAGAGCGTGGCACCGCTGAGGCTGGCAGTGCCAATCAAGTCGGTGCTGTTTTCGACCACGGCGGCCAGGGTTTGCAGGGTTTGGGTGCGCTCCTGCACCCGCTGCTCAAGCTCCTCGTTGAGCTGCTTGAGGGCCAGTTCGGCCTGTTTGAGCGGCGTAATGTCGGTTGTGGTACCGAGGAATGTCTCTGGCTCGCCTTCAGCATCGCGGTGCAGTTCTCCCCGCGACAGCACCCAAATTGTCGATCCATCGCAGTGCTGCAGGCGGTATTCAAAGAAAAATTTTGCGCTCTCGCCGCTATAGTAGCGCTGCATAGCAGCCCTCAGAGGGCCCTGATCCTCGGGGTGAACGAACTCTAGCCAGTCGGCCAGGCTGTCTCCCACCTGGCTGCTGTCATAGCCCGCCAGGGCCGCGATGGTGGGGTCAAGATAGCCCCGCTGGGTCTTCAGGTCGAGCTCCCACACGCCTGTGCGGGCGGCCTGGGTGGCGCGGCGGTAGCGTTCCTTGGTCTGCTCTAGGGCCAGCTCCGCCTGCTTGCGATCGGTAATGTCTTTGACCGTACCCACCACCCGCAAAACGGTGCCCGCCGCACCGACAATTGGAAAAGCCTGGCAATGCAGCCAGCGCACCTCGCCATCGGGGTGCAGAAAGCGATACTCACAGTCTGTGCTGGTGCCCTGCATCTCCTGGGCGGCGGCGGCAGCAATGCGATCGCGATCCTCAGGGTGCACTCCGTTCAGCCAGTGGTCTAGGTCGTTGACGGCGGCGAGGTCAACCCCCAGGATGGTGGCATAGGCAGGGTTGAGGTACTCATAGCGCATCGCCACCGCGTCAAAGATAAAAAACCCCTCCCGCACCGTTTCGGCCAGCTGCCGAAAGCGGGTATCGCTCTCCTGCTGGGCCTGTTCTGCCTGCTGGCGGTCG
>DASQNN010000058.1:0-2359 GCA_035644955.1 Nodosilinea sp.
AGGGGTCTACCGACCAGCACGCCTACGTGCAGCAGCTGCGCGAAGGGGTGGCCAGCTTCTTTGTCACCTTTATTGAGGTGCTCAAAGACCGGGCCGGAGAATCGGTGGAACTAGAGCCGGGCACCACCAGCGGCGACTACCTGTTTGGCTTCTTGCAGGGCACCCGCAAAGCGCTGTACGAAAACCAGCGCCAGTCGGTCACCCTCACCATTCCTGAAGTCAATGCCCACACGGTGGGGGCCATGATTGCGCTGTACGAGCGGGCGGTGGGCCTCTACGCCTCGCTGGTCAATATCAACGCCTACCACCAGCCGGGGGTTGAGGCTGGCAAACAGGCGGCCGCCGGGGTGCTGGATTTGCAGCAGGCCGTGGTCAACGCCCTGGCCCAGAGTACTCAGCCCCTCAGCCTGAGCGACCTAGCGGCCCAGGCCGGTGCCCCCGACCAGGTCGAGACGATCTATGCGATCGCGCGTCACCTACACGCCAACCAGCGCAGCCTGGTCATCCACGGCAACCCCGGCCATCCGGAGGCGATTAAGATCACGGCCCTGCGCTAGGGCCGGGGTGTCTGCCCCAGCGATCGCCGGGATGAGGGGTGAGGGGGCTAGGGCTAGCCCCCTCACCCTCAGTCGGGAATCCACACGTAGGGGCTGCCCGATACAGTAATGCCCTCGGCTTTGGAGAAGCGAATGACAACCAGTCGTGAACTATCACGGCCCAGGTCGAGGTAGCCGCTGGCCCAGACGTCGGAGCGCACCACTCCAGTGATTTCTAGGCGGTAGCCGCCTGGGGTCAGGTAGAGGGTCTGCTGGCGATCGAAGTTGTGGGGTCGATACACCAGGCGGTTGTTGAGATACACCGAGCCCCAGTCGGTGCCGCGAGCATCGAACTCGACTCTGACCTGCTCGGCCTGGGGGGTAGGGCGGGGGTAGGGCAGCAAAATGACCGACGGATGCCGAATAATCCCTGGCGACGGCCGGATAATGATCCGCTGATGGGAGCGAATGATGCGGTCTGACTGACTGCTGGGCTGAACCGTAGTGCCCTCCTGAGCCTGGACGGGTAGCCCCAGCAGGGCTACAGCGGCGGCTAGGCCCACGGCGATCCACCCCCAGCCCAGCATGCCCCTCCTTGAACCGGTTGACCGTTGCTCCTGTTGCCGCCTGTCTTTACCTACGCCAAGCTCCATGTCCATTCCCTCGCGATCGTGAGTAACCTCCATGCTGGTAGCTGCCCCTACCCCTGGTCTAAAGCCGTCTGAATCAGGCTATAACGGGTAGATATCCACACCTTAGGCTGCCTTCCAGACTGGGAAAAGTTGACTAAAATCTAGATAAGAAAAAACCTTTGCCCAGGTTTGGCGACCTAGGTAGCGCTAAGGTTTAATTCAGTAGACCGGTGCGATCGCCCTCCTGGGCAACCCAAATCTATTCTGCCAAATCTGCCAAATCTATTGTGTCGTACGAGGATAGGGCTTTGAGTAATACCAGCAATTTTCGTGAAGCCATTAGTAAGGCTAAGGGGCAAACCCTAGTCGGCCCCAACGTGATCAAAAACGCCCTGCCCTTTGTTGGCGGCGGGCTGATCTTAACCGCCCTGGGCTCCTTTGGCGGCCTGAGCGTGATGGCCAGCAACCCGGCCATCTTTATGCCCACCTTTTGGGTGGCGTTTGTGGCGCAAATTGCGCTTTTCTTTGTGGCGATGAATGTCGCCTCTAAAGGCAACAACAACACCGCCCTGCCTCTGCTGGCGACCTACAGTCTGCTTACCGGCTACACCCTGAGTGGTCTGCTGGCGGTGGCCTTGGGCACCGCTGGGGTTGGCGTCACTGGCATTGGCTCCGCTGCTTTAGCCTGCGGCGTGGTCTTTATCGCGGCGCGGCAAATTGGCTCTAACCTCTCCGAGGAAGACGGCCTGGCCCTAACCCGCACCATTGGTATCGGCATTGTGGCGGTGCTGCTGGCGGTGATTGGGCAGTTTATCTTCGCCCTGTTTGGCGGCCCCATTCCCCAGTTTCTCGACATTGCCATCGCTGGCTTTGGCGTATTGGTGTTCTGCGGCGCTTCCGTCGTAGATTTCTTCATTCTGCCCCGCACCTACAAAGATGAGCAGTACCTGTCGGCAGCGCTGTCGATGTATCTCACCTACATCAACCTGTTTGTGTTCATTCTGCGCCTGCTGATCGCCATCAACCGCGACTAAGTCGAGTTGTGGGTGCGATCGCACCCGCCGCGATTAAACCTTAGTTCGAGTTAAAGAAGCCCCGTAACCAAATGGTTACGGGGCTTCTGTGTGGAATTGGCAAAGAATTGGCTTAACGCGAACATCTCAGAGCGCCTTTCTAGGCCAGGGCTCTCTC
>DASQNN010000059.1:0-9927 GCA_035644955.1 Nodosilinea sp.
TGTTGTTGCCAGGGTTACCACCGACGCCAACGCCGTTGTTGTTACCGGGACCGACGCCGTTGTTATTGCCGGGACCGACGCCATTGTTATTGCCGGGGCCAACGCCATTGTTATTGCCGGGGCCAACGCCGTTATTGTTGCCGGGGTTACCGCCAACGCCGACACCGACGCCGTTGTTATTGCCAGGGCCAACGCCATTGTTGTTGCCAGGATTACCGCCAACACCGACACCAACGCCGTTGTTATTGCCGGGACCAACGCCGTTGTTGTTGCCGGGGTTACCTCCAACGCCAACGCCAATGCCGTTGTTACTGCCGGGGCCAACGCCAGTGTTGCTGTTGAGGATGGGATTAGGGATAAGGCCAGTATTTCCCCCAAAACTTGGGTTAGAAGACTGCCCTGGCTGGGGGAAAATGTTGGTTACTAGACCATTGCTCGGGGTGAGTGTACTCCCGAACGTTGCGAGAGGAGCAACTCCAGCCTGAGCAGGAGACAGCAACCAAGTCTCGTCGCTGGCGATCGGGCCAGTTCCGTCCATGCCAATAAAGGCTGGGTTCAAGGTCATACCATCGGAGAAGGGCGCTTGCTCCGACAGCGCTTCCAAAGTTTCTTCCCGCACCGCCTCTAGGGCAGGGCCAAGGGGAGACTCGGCGTTGGGATTGTCTAGCTCAAGCCCATCGACCAGCGGGCTCGTTTGGTAAAACATGGGGAGGTCGAACTCAACCACCTGCACCTGATTGTTCTGAATCAGGGCCATCTGCCCGCCGTAAAGGGAGTACTCGGTACCGCTGCAGGCTGCGGCATCAAGCCCGCCGCAGCTGTTGGTGGTAATGGTCATTGGCCCAGCCGGATTGTTGGTAAGGGCCATGACGAGGGTTAGATCGCTGTCTGGGATGTAGCGCACGACAACGGCTGAGCCTTGAATGCCGGTTACAGCACTGGGGGTTTGAATGTTGGTCCGTCCTTGCCCTGGCGGAATTAGCAGCAGCACGGTGCCGTTGGTAAGCCGAAAGTTGCGAGTGTTGGGCACAAAGCGAAAGGTAGCCCGTTCGCCCACCCGGGCCAGCGACCCATCGTTAAAGCGCAGGTCGGCCTGGGATGAGGCGGCGGTACGCAGGGCATCGCCCACCGCTAAAATGTCTGACATGCGGGCCGTTCGAGCCTGTCGGCCGCGGGGGATAAACTCAACCCGGTTGCGCAGTGCTTCGACATCAGCCCGAGTTAGGGTAACACTGGCCTGGGCGGGCAAGCCCATTAGCACGATCGCGACCAGGGAGGCCAACCCAGTAACCCTAGAAGCAAGGTGCTTAGGACCTCGCTGGACAAATTGGCTGACGTTCAGCATGGCATAACCGCAGTAACAGCTTCTCAGTTTCTCAGCACTCCCTACCAGGTGCGATCGCACCGGAGGAAATTGCTATTGGACGACGCCAGGAACAAACCCCACTTCGGCAGCTAACAGGAACTCTACGCAATACTCTACGTATATTTACTAGTCTTATATAACAGATCCATAAGAACGTTATAAAGTTCCCAAACTGTATTTTACGCCATCTTCATGTATGCATTCCTAGGTGGTTATAGGGAAATGTCTACAGGGTAAACGGCGCTAGGGGTGTAATGTCGGGATCGTAGCCGCCAAGTTGGTTGGTGCGTAACACCCAAAGGGCTGATCCGTGGTGGAGACAGAGGCGGGTAATGGTGTCGCTGGCCTTGCGGGGCAGCATGGTGCGCCAGCTCAACAGGCCCCGGCCCAGGGTCTTCAGCGGAAAGTCTGACAGGTTACTGCCTAAGGATTCTCGCTCGTTGGCCCAGTCGGCCCGGGCACTGCCGAAGGGAAGTAGCCCTTGCTGAAGGTTGCGGCGCAGGTTGAGGAGCTGTTGAAACTGCTGGGCCTGGTCCGGGTTTTGGTCCTCCCAAGCTTTGAGGGAGGCCCAGTGGGCCATAACGGCTGCCTCTAGATGGGCGGCACTGGCGTACATGGCCTGGTTAGAGTCTTGGGCGCAGTTGTTGGCGGGGCCAACGTAGGTAACGCCGGTGCCATCGCCGGTGCGATAGCGAGCGGTCATCAGCTCTAGCTCCAGGCGCAGGTCGTCGAGGGCCGACCAGGGCTGCCCGTCAAAATCAAAGGGCTGGGTATAGGCGGGCAGCTTAATCAAAATATCTGACACGGGCCGAGTGCCTAGAAAGCCCCACTGGCGATCGCCCATGTACAACGACCAGTCTAGGGTGCCCGCCACCAGCCCGCGCCGGTTGTGGGTATAGACCTGGTGGTAGTGGATAGCGAACTGCAACTCGTTGGCCAGGGGCTCGCGCACCACGGTGGCAATACCGTAGGCAAAGTGGCCAAAGTAGATGGGGCCTTTGGCGGCGGGTTCGCACTTGTTGCCGCCAATGCCGCCGTAGACATGCACCAACAGGGCCTGGTCGCCCTCCCGCCACTGGTCCACGGCCGCCTGCTCTGTGGGGGCCGTGGGGTCAATCAGCACCGACTCGACGGTGCCTTTTTTTTGTTCCAAATCGCGCCACGACTCGCGGCGCAGGTGTTGCCTACCCTGGCGGGCGCTGGTAATGACGCGATCGGGCCGCAGCTGAAACAGGCGCCGGGGCCGCAGGGCCTGCACCACAAACTCGCCGTCGTGGCCCTGGGCACCGTAGAGGTACCAGCCGGCCCTATTTAGGGGCGATCGCTCGATCTCGGCATTGGTAAAGGGCACTACCCCACTGTCGTCAGGGACCACCGCGGGCAGCCGCACGGTTTCTTCTAGCCCGTCAAAGGCCTGGGTGGCAGGGTTGTAGTGCACCACCCGGTAGCGCTCCAATTCCTCATCCACCGGACCGAGGAACTGCACCAGCGCCGAGTAGGGGCCAGAGATTTGGATCGGCTCGTGGGCAATGGTGAGGGCGAGGAGAGGCGGGTTTGAGGACGATGGGCCTGGGGGGCGCGGAGAGGACAGGCCACTGTCTACAATCACTGGATCCGGAAGTTTGACGATGATGTCATCAACGGGGTGAGCCCCGGCCAGGGACTCTAGGGGGGCGACCAGCCGCCAGTGGTTGAGGCGGGTCGGCAAAATTAGCCCCTGACGGTGGGACGCCTCGGCCTCGGCGCTGAAGTGAATGTCGCGGGTGACGGCCTGGAACCGTTTTTTGAGGTCTGAATCGATCTGCCAGCGCAGGGACACCCGCTGGCCCCGCCAGGCGCGATAGGCCGGCGGCGTGTGCAGCAGTTCTAGCCAGACTTCCCCCAGTGGAGAGCGCTGGTCGAGGTCGGGGAGCATGAGCCGCCCCACCCAGTTGCCTACAGGCTGGTACCAGGGCTGGGGCAGGGTTTGCTGCACCGGATAGTAGCTGGGGTGGTTGAAGGGCACGCTCTGAAAGTGGTAATAGTTGCCCAGCTTAGCGACCTGAATTTTCTGAATATCCAGGTGCTGCCGCAGATCGCCTACCAAAATGTCGAGGGTGAGATCCAGGGTTTGCTGGAGGTGGCTGCGGCCATCGGGCAAGATGGCCTGATCGTCGAGCACGCCCCCTGGGGTCTGGTGGCTGACCGGCCCCAGGGAGATAAAGGTGATTTTGCCCTTGTGTTTGGCCCGATTCCAGTAGGAGAGGGGCACGATCGCCCAGCGGCGGGGAAACATAATCGGCCCCAGCCGCTCGACGGGGTCTTTGGTGCCCACCAGGTGGTAGATCTGCTCGGCCTCGAGGGCGCGCCCGTTGCCGCCCATCACCCCCGCCAGGGAAATCACCTCAATGGGTGCCCCCAGGGCCGGTTTGAGAAAGGGCAAAATGCCCAGGGCAATCTGGCCGCCGCCGCTGTAGCCAATCAGGGTGAGAGGAACGCCCCCGGCCGGGGGGTAGCCGCTGCGCACCAGGCTTTCGTAGACCCGCTGGGCCACTCCCTGGTTGTAGATGGGGCCAAAGCGCTGGTCGGCCGACACCGCCACAATCAAAACATTGCGAATGTTGATCACCATCCCCACCCAGGGGCCAAGGCGCTGGGTTAGGGCCTCAACGCCGCGCCAAAAAAAGGCCAGGGGGCGATCCTGGGTCAGCGATCGGTTTAGCACCGAGTAGGAAATTAGCCCCTTGACCAGGGTGATGTCGGCGGGTAAACCCTGGCTCAGTTCGCTGAGGTAGCGGGCTACGGTGGGCTGGTAGTCGGCGGTGGCCTGGTTAATGCCGTCGAGGTAGACAATGAACCGCCGCGGCTGGGGCCGGTCGCCCGCTGGCTCAGCCACGGCCTGGGACTTGAGGGTATCGACGCCATCGCCGTACCACCCTGCCCACCAGCCCAGGGCCTCCAGGGGGGCCAGCATAGCGGCTACCAGCAGGGCGATCGCGCCAATCCAGGTCAGGTCAGCCAGCCAGCGGGCCGGGCGGCTTTGACCGTACCAGGTGGTCATCACCGTTCGCAGGGGTTCGAGGCTGAGGGCCACCACCAGGGCCAGCAGGGCCAGCCCTAGGTAAACCCACAGCAGGGTCAGCCGCCGCGATCGCCGTTGAGACAGCTCTTCTAAGACGGCGGGTGACGGCGGTTGCGTCGCGATCGCCCGCAGGGGAACCGATATTGGCGAGGGCGATGCGATCGCCCTGGCGGGCGGGTCTTGGCCCCTCGTCAACGCTGCCGGGCCGAGGGAATGAGCGGCAATCAGGGTTTTTAGCTGACCTCGGTTGACCACCAGCTTTACCCCCGCCGTGCGGTTGGTAAGCCAGCGACCCAGATTGACAATGGGCTGCCCCACGGTTTGCTGTAGCACCAGCAGCACAATCCAGCCCAGCCCCACGTGGCCTACCGCCTGGGTGGCGCTGAGGTTGGCCAGCACCGCAAAACCCACCACTACCGCCAGCAGGTTCCACACCAGCAGCAGCCGCAGCACCGGCACCCCCAGGTAGGGCATGGCCCCAAAAAAGCTAAACACCAGGGGCAGATAGCTAAAGGCCAGGCTGTCAGACACCGCCTGCCAGGGAATGGGCTGGTCTAAAAACCAGCGGCTGGCCAGCCAAATGCTCACCGCCCAAAACAGATAGCCCGCCATAAACAGCAGCGCCGCCAGCACCAGGCTCAGCACAAACCGCAGGGGCTTGACCCGATTGACAAATAAAATAATGCTCTGGGCGATCGCCTGGGAGAGCCCGGCTACAAACACCACCACCAGGGCCAGGGTGTCCACGGTGTCGGTCGGAAACTGACGCAGGGCCAAAAACGCGTCAGGGTTGAGGGTCAAAATTCCCGCCAGCGCGCGGCCCAGCGTGTCGAAGGTCAGCTCAGGCATGGTGGGTTGAGCGGGGGGCCAGGGTAGCCGCCGCCTGCTTCAGCGGCTCCAGCAGCGCCAGGGGAAGGTGCAGGTGGTTTAGCCCCACCGGCGTGTCGTTCTGCTTTTTGGCATGGGCCTTACCGGATGGTTTGGGCTCGGGGGGGCCGTGGTAGTCGCTGCCGCCGGTCATGATCAGGCCGTAGTGGTGGCAGTACTCCTCTAGCCGCCGCACGTCGCTGGGGCTGTGGTGGGGATGGTACACCTCAACGCCCATCAGCCCTGCTTCCACCAGCTGGGGCATGAGGGCCGTTACGGTAGACCCTTTAAACAGGCAGGGGTGCGCCCACACCGGCACGGCCCCGCAGTCGCGCAGCAGCTGAATGCCCTCGGCGGCAGAAAATTTTTCGTACTGCACATAGGCGGGGCCGTGGTCGCCCAGCCAGCGGTCAAAGGCCTCTCGCTTGGTGGCCGCGTGCCCTGCCTTGACCAGCGCCGTCGCCAGGTGGGGCCGACCGGGGGCCATACTGCCCGCCATGGCGGGCAGCTCGATGGGGTAGCCCAACTCGGCCAGTTTTTCGGCAATCTGCTGGGCGCGGCGACGACGGCCTTCAATCCGTTCTCTAAGGGGCGGCTCCAGCAACTCGCGGCGGGGGTAAAAACCCAGGATATGGAGCGATCGCCCGTTTTCTACGGTGCTTAGCTCTACCCCCGGCACCACCTCCAGCTCACAGCCTGGTGCCTCTTTTGAGGCCTGGAGTGCCTCGTCCCACCCGGCCAGGGTGTCGTGGTCGGTAATGGCCAGGGCCTTTACTCCCGCTGCGATCGCCGCCGCCACCAGCTCTGCTGGGGTCAGGGTGCCGTCTGAAAAGGTCGTGTGGCTGTGCAGGTCGAGCATTGCGGTGGCGCTAAGCAAGCGGATGTATTTTCTCCCATTGTGCCGTATTGCCCGCCTAGGCCGCCCCCGTTGTCTGGTCAATGGCCTGGTCAATGGCCTGTTCTACCAGGGTCTTAGCCTTTTCGTCGAGCACCAGCCAGTCGACTTCGCCGCTGGGGTCGAGCAGAGCCGGGTCGACGGTGGCCGGCTGCCCGGGGCGGTAGTCGCTAAAGCACACCGCAAAGCACAGCTCCCACAGGTCGAGGGTGGCGGTGCGGCTGGCGGCTAGGGTTTCGCCAGCGCCCTGGGTGAGCTGCAACTCGTAGCTGGGCACCGGGCTGGGCAGCTGGCTGAGCTGCTGGCGAATGACGGTTTCTTCTTCTGGAGATGCCCCCTCTAGCTGGGCCGCCAGATCGCGCACCTGCTGGCGCTGGGCGGCGGTGGTATCGCCGGGCCAGCGCACCTGCTCCAGGTAGTCGCTGCGCCAGTCGAGGGTCTCGGTGTGCTTGCGAATGTTGTCAACAACGCGAATGAGACAGGGCTGCATGAGCTGGGCGGCCTGGGTCTCGTCAGCGGGGGTAGCAAAGGTTAGCATGGCGGCAGCATAGGGAGAAACGCTAGCTCTGCCCCAGCCTCGGGCAAACAGGGTCAAACCGGCAGTGGGCCAAACAGGCCTGGCAAAGCGTGACAGCATTTTAGCTGACCCTCGGTAGGGTCAGGGGTTAGACCTAAATGTCAAACTATTCTGCAACCCCTCTGGACTGCCCTTGCTGGCCTCCCTCCCGGTAAACCTTTCGTGGCTTCCCTCTCTGTAAACCTTCTCTGCAAATTCTGAGGACTGTATGCGGCCTTTCCACAGCCCCGGCGCTGGGCTTGAATACCGCCTGCTGCTGGCCCTGATCATGGCCGGCGCTGCGCTGGCCACGGTGCTGCTAATTCAGCTTTTGCTGCCCTGGCTGGTGCTGGGCGGCCTGGTGGGCGGTGCGATCTGGCTGTGGCAACGGCGCAAGGCGCGAGAAAAGGCGCTGTACCAGGTGTTTTACGCCCAAATTGCCGCCCACCAGGGTCGCCTCAGCGTGCTTGACTTTGCGATCGCAGCCCAGATTACCGGCAGCGAAGCTCGCCAGTTTCTCGACCAGCGGGCCGAAGAGTTTTGGGGCGACTTTGAACCGACCCCCGCTGGGGACGTGCTCTACACCTTTCACTCTCCCCATACGGCACCCTTTCCCAACGCGGTGGTAGGCCATGCCATTCCGCCGCTGCCCCTCTCCCTGAGGGCGGTCGATCTGGCCCAGCGGCTGGGCTGTACCGCTGCCGATCTGGCTTACCAGCGCACCCGGCCCGACTTCTGGCCCTGGAGCCGCGATCGCGACCCCGACGGCTGTGGCTGGCGCTACGATGCCCCGGGCGATCGCTACTGGCCCCTGCCCAATCCCCAGGGGCAAACCATAAATCTTTGACCAAATCCTTTACAAAGTGGCCACCGTTTCTGAGCATAGTAAAGGTCTTTCACCCAAGACTCTTTCGTAAACCAACCCTTTCACCAGGCACTAGGAATTAGGTATCTATGGAACGCACTTTTTTGATGATCAAGCCCGACGGCGTCCAGCGCGGTCTGATCAGCAACATTATTGGCCGGTTTGAAACCAAGGGCTTTACCCTGGTGGGCCTGAAGTTCATGGCAGTTTCTCGCGAACTGGCTGAAAAGCACTACGATGTCCACCGCGAGCGCCCCTTCTTTGCCGGGCTGGTCGACTTCATCACCTCCGGTCCGGTGGTGGCTATGGTGTGGGAAGGCGAAGGTGTGATCGCCTCGGCCCGCAAAATCATCGGTGCCACCAAACCCTTGGAAGCTGAACCCGGCACCATTCGCGGTGACCTGGGCGTCACCGTCGGCCGCAATATCATCCACGGCTCCGACGCCCCCGAAACTGCCCAGACCGAAATTGCCCTCTGGTTCACCGAGAGCGAACTGATCAGCTGGGAACCCGCCGCCAAGGGCTGGCTCTATGAGTAGTTGACCTCAAACCAGCTTCAAGCTAACAACACCATCGCAGTGTCTATGTCAAAGGGACGCTGCGATGTTTCGTTCTAGGCGGCCAAAAGCGGTAGACCAAGGGCTTAAAGGTTCATGATCTCCACATTTTCAAAATCGTTGTCTAGGGTTGGTGGCAACGACTTTGCCAGCCCCGTCGTAATCTAAAACCGAGTGGTTTTAAGCATCGCTAAACGTGATGGGCAATTCTCCAAAGTGAGAGACTACCGGCAAGTCTGGCATAAAGTCGGGGGTGCCGGGTCGTTGCACCGCGCACACCTGCCAGCCTGCTTGCTGAGCGGCGGCTAGTTCCCCCTCATGATCAGACAAAAACAACAGTTCCCCAGGGGCAATTCCCAGCGCATCGGCAATTTTGCTGTAGGAAGCTGCCTCCACCTTGGTTCCGGTAGTGGTGTCGAAATAGCCGCTAAAGCAGGGGGTGAGGTCGCCCACAATGGTGTGGGCAAACAGCAGTTTTTGCGCTGCGATCGAGCCAGAGGAATAGATGTATAGCGGCAATCCCCGCCGATGCCACTCCTGAATGTGGGCGGCGGCATCGTCATAGACGTGGCTGTAGTAGGCTTTGGTGCGGTAGCCCTCCTCCCAAATCATGCCCTGCACGGCTTTGAGCGGAGTGACTTTTTGGTCGGCTCTAGCCCAGGCCAGCAATTGGGCAATGGAGTCGTCCACCGATAGATCCCCATCGCCTACCTCGGCCCGCACCTGGGCCAAAATGGCCTGCCCCTCGGCGGTGGGGGCCAGCTCAGCCATAAATGCCTCTAGCCGCGCTTCGGCATAGGGAAACAGGGTGCTTTTGACGAAGGCGATATCGGTGGTGGTGCCCTCAATATCGAGCACGATCGCCCCTAGGGGCCGCTCCTCAAACAAATGCATGGTACTGGGGAAAGCCTTTGGCAATGGGGCTATCGGTAAAGTGGGCCACCCAGCCCTCCGAGTTGCAGAACAGACGAATGGCGGCAAACTGCGGGGCCTCGCCCATGTCAAACCAGTGGGGGGTGTTGGCGGGCACGCCAATCAGGTCGCCAGCGGTGCAGAGGGTGGCGTAGATTTTGTCGCCCAGGTGCAGGTAAAACACCGCCTGTCCTTCCACAAAAAAGCGCACCTCGTCTTCTTGGTGAATGTGCTCTTCTAAAAATTTCTGCCGCAGTTCGGTCTTTTGGGGATGCTCTGGGTGCATGCGAATCACGTCGGCGGTGATGTAGCCGCCCTCGGCTTTGATGCGATCGATATCTTTAGCGTAGGCGGCCAAAATGGCTTCGGGGTCAGCGGCTAAGGGTAGCGGGGCCTGAGTCTGCCACTGCTCGAAGCGGACGCCAGCGCTGGCTAGGGCAGAGGCGATCGCATCCGCATCCCGGTACTCATCCAGCATGGTCGCGCCATCTTGATCGCTAAAAATACGCAGTAGGGTCATAGGGGTTAGTCCTTGAATCGAGGGTGTTCTTAGGAATTAAGCAGACGTGGGCCAAGCAAATTTTTGATCGAGCAGTATGGCCTGTAGCGCGCAGCTCACCAGCACCTCCAGTGCCTCAGTAGCCATGCGTGCTTGGGGCACTGTCGCTCCCCAGCTGTACAGTCCGTGGCCCGCAATGATGTAACCTACTGGTGCTGGCATCGCCTGTAGCCGGGTCAGCACGGTCTTGCTTAGGGCTACCATATCTTGACTGTTGGCCACGATTGGGATAGCAACCTCTCCATCATGGGTGGTAATACCCGGCAATGCTTTGAGCAATTCATAGTTT